>CAZBKY010000022.1:0-11679 GCA_964492595.1 uncultured Muribaculaceae bacterium | reverse complement strand
AGGGTATTATAACAATTAAAGGCAAATTAAACAGTTTAAATTATTTTGATGAAGAGAACAAAAAAATAAAAAAAGAAAGTTTGTTTTCTAAATTGTTTAAATGAGTTTAAAAATACAAATATTTTCATTAGTATTTTCATTTTTCTATGGTTTATTTTGTTCTATAATTTATAATTTATGTTATAAACTACTTTATAAAACTTCTATTTTATATAAAATTTTAATAAATTTTCTTTTTATTACCAACTTGTCACTAATTTATTTTTTGTGCCTTTTAAAAATAAATAATGGTTATGTTCACTTAACGTTTTTGTTAATGTTTATATTCGGGTTTGTTATCATAAATAATAAGATAATAAAATTAAGAAGAGTTATAAATGTTAAAAAGCCGTCAAGAGTTAAATCAAAATAATTGTAATTTCTTTTCACTGTGATATAATTTTATTACAATGGAGGGATGTAAATGAAAAAAGCCAGTAAAAAAGATAGAAGAAGAATTTTTATTTTAGTTGTTTTTATGATTCCATTGTTAGTTTTTTTAGTTGCCAATATGTTTAGTTATTGGTCCCAAATATATAAAAACGTTAAAGAAAAAGAAACGCTAGAAGTGACATATAAAAAGGTTTTAGAGAATGAAGAGTATTTAAAAAAAGAAATAATAAAACTTCAAGATCCTGATTATGTAGCTCGTTATGCAAGGGAAAAATACTTGTATTCAAAAAATGGTGAAATAATAATTAAGATAGACTAGCACTATACATTAAGTTTTTTTTTTGGTACAATTTTTATTGTGAATGGAGAATCTACAGTGAAGGAAGTTTACAATTATCTACTAAATAAAAGTGGAATTAAACCTAAAGATAGAGTAGTCATCGGAGTATCTGGAGGATCCGATTCCATGGCATTATTGCATATAATGAATAAACTCAGAAAAGAGCTTGATTTACTTTTAATATGTGCTCATGTAAATCATAATGTAAGACCAGAAAGCGAAAATGAGAAAATATTTTTGCAAACTTATTGCGAAAAAGAGGAAATATATTTTGAATATATGAAAATAGAAGGTTACGGAGAAGATAATTTTCACAATGAAGCCAGAACAATAAGATATAATTTTTTTGAAAAAATAGTTAGACATTATAATGCCGAATTTTTAATGACGGCTCATCACGGAGATGACTTAATAGAAACAGTTTTAATGAGAATTGTTAGAGGCTCAACATTAAAAGGCTACAGTGGTTTTGGAAAAGTTGTTGAAAAAGATGGATACAAGATAATCAGGCCATTTATGACATTAACTAAAGATGAAATAATACAATATAATAAGAACAATAAAATAAAATATGTTGTTGACAAATCTAATTTTAAAGATATTTATACTAGAAACAGATATAGAAAATATTTGCTCCCATTTTTAAAATCGGAAGATTCCAACGTTCATTTAAAATTTTTAAAATTCAGTGAAACATTGATTGAAAACAGCGAATATATAAACAAACAAATGAATTCAATTAAGAATAAAGTATTAAAGCAGGGAGTTTTGGATATAGAAAGATTCTTAGAATTAGAAAAAGTTATTCAGATTAAAATAATTTATTCAATTTTGGAAACAATATATGAGGATGATTTAATTATTGTAAATGATGTGCACTTGAATCTTATACTCAATTTAATAAAATCAAACAAGGCAAGTGCCACCATTCATTTGCCTAATAATGTAATATGTACGAAATCGTATAATAATGTGACATTTAATTTCTACGAGCCATTAAATGAACATTATGAAATAGAATTAAGTGATATGATAAATTTGCCTAATGGTAAAAATATAGAAATTGTAGAGACATCTGATTGGGCTAACAACTGTGTCACAAGACTCTCTTCTAAGGAAATCAGTATGCCTATTCATGTAAGAACAAGAAGGAATGGAGATAAAATGACAGTCAAGAAAATGAGAGGTAATAAAAAAATAAATGATATATTTATTGATGAGAAAATACCTGTTAATGAAAGAAATTTATGGCCCGTTGTTTTAGATGCTAATGAAAAAATCGTTTGGCTTCCTGGATTAAAAAAATCAAAGTTTGACAAAGACAAAAATGAAGTGTATGATATAACACTAAGATATTATTAAATGAGGAGATGAAAAAATGATAGCGAAAAAAAATAATAATTTATTTAAAAATATGCTGCCTTATATATTACTTTTTATAGTAATAATAGGAACATCAGCATTCTTTAATTCTTTAAGAAGTAAAACTTATGAATTAGATTACAATGAGTTTGTTGAAGAGTTGGATAAAGGTAAAGTTGAAGAGTTGAATATAACTCCAAGAAGTGCGGCTGGGGTATATACTATTACAGGAAGACTGGAAAGTTATAAATCTAATGAAGGATTTGAGGTGATTGTTCCTCTTTCTGATTCAGTTATAGATACAATTTTAAGTACTGCGAAAGCGCAGCATTTAAAAGTTAATACCAATACTAATCCCGAAAACAGTTCATGGTTATCAATACTACTAAATATAGTGCCAACAATTTTATTACTTGGGGCGATGTTTTATTTTATTACAAAATTGGCTAATAATGGAAAAGGTAATTTTGATTTTGGAAAAAGTAAAGCTAAACTATTTGAAGAAAATACAAAGACCACTTTTAAAGATGTTGCTGGATTAAAAGAGGAAAAAGAAGAAGTACAAGAATTGATAGATTTTTTGAAAAATCCGAAAAAATTTCAAAGATTAGGGGCTAGAATACCTAAGGGAGTTTTATTGGTAGGGCCTCCGGGTACAGGTAAAACATTACTTGCAAGAGCAGTTGCAGGTGAGGCTAAAGTTCCATTTTATTACATAAGTGGATCTGACTTTGTTGAGTTATTTGTCGGAGTAGGCGCATCTCGTGTAAGAGACATGTTTAAACAAGCCAAGTCTACAGCACCCTGTCTAATATTCATAGATGAGATAGATGCAGTGGGAAGACAAAGGGGAACTGGGCTTGGTGGTGGACATGATGAAAGAGAACAAACATTAAATCAGTTGCTGACTGAAATGGATGGATTTGGAACTAATGAAGGAATAATAATTATCGCAGCAACTAATAGACCCGATGTTTTAGACCCTGCATTACTTAGACCGGGTAGATTTGATAGGCAAGTCACAGTTAACTTGCCAGATGTAAGAGAACGCGAAGAAATACTTGAAGTACATGCTAAAAATAAAATTTTAGATGAAAAAGTTAAACTAAAAAATATTGCATCAAGAACTCCAGGATATTCTGGCGCTGATCTTGAAAATCTTCTTAATGAAGCGGCATTACTTGCTGTTAGAAGAAATAAAACAAACATAACTATGGAAGAAATAGATGAAGCTAGCGATAGAGTTTTGATGGGACCCGCAAAAAAAAGCAGAAAAGTTACTGAATTTGAAAAAAAGGTGGTATCTTATCATGAGGCAGGTCATGCAGTGACTGGTATTATCCTTCCAAAAGGAGAAGAGGTTCATAAAATCACAATTATTCCTAGAGGTATGGCAGGCGGTTATACTCAAATGCTACCTAAAGAAGAAAAAACTTTAGTTTATACCAAAGAGGAACTATTAGAACAAATTACAACTTTACTTTCTGGTAGAGTTAGTGAAGAATTGTTTTTAGGAGAAATAAGTACAGGAGCATCTGATGACATAAAAAGAGCAACCAAAATTGCAAGGTCTATGGTAACAGAATATGGTATGAGTGATTTGGGGCCAGTTCAATATGAACATAAAAGTGAAGATGTCTTTTTGGGAAGAGACTATACTAAATCAAGAAACTTCTCTGATCAGGTTGCTTTAGAAATTGACAGCGAGATTAAAAAAATTATTAATGAATGTTATGAAAAAGCCAAAGAAGTTTTGAAAAACAATAAAACTTTAGTAGAGGTGCTGGCAAATGCATTAATTGAAAGAGAGACTTTAACTAAAGAAGAAATTGAAGATATAGTATCTGAACACAACAATAAGAAAACTAAAAAAACAAAAAAAGAGAGTGCGTAAAAAGTATATTAAATAATTAGCATATGAAAAAAATCATATGCTTTATTTTTATTTAACAAATTAATAACATTACAAAAGCTCAATCTATCATTTAGTTTTATTAAATAGCCACGCCCCAAATAAAGTTGTTATTGGTACAGCACATAATATACCTATGCTTCCTATAATAGCCTGTAATACTTCAACTGAAATCATTTCTATATTAAATGTATAAAGTAGACTTTTATTATATGAAGCTAAAAGTAATACAGTTGACATAGATGCTCCGATATAGGCAAGGATCAAAGTATTTGTCATAGTTCCTATAGCGTCTTTTCCAATGTTCATTCCTGATTTTACCATTGATTTAAAAGTTCTGTTTTTCATTTCATCATTTAATTCATTCATCGCAGATGCTATAGACATTGCAACATCCATTATCGCTCCTAAAGACCCAATAACAATTCCAGCCCATATTAACGCTCTTAAATTTATTGGATTATTTGAATTAACTAGTGATAAATAAATATATTCTTCATCTATAAGCCCTGATATATTCATCAGTTTATTCATAAATAAAGCAATAATTCCTGCAGCTAATATACCACAAAAATTTCCAATAATAGCGCATAGTGTTTTTTTGTTATATCCATTTATAAGTAAAAGACTTGATATAATAATGAATCCACATATAATTATAGTAAGTAAATATATATTATATCCTTTCAATACTCCCGGGATAAAAACTGTAATAAGTGTAGTAGTTGTTACAGTTAAAGCCACTATTGTGTTTAGTCCCTTCCATTTTCCAATGAATATAATAAGGACTAAAAACAAAACTAAAAGTAAAATCAAATAATCACTTGTTTTATATTGAGAAAAAATCCATAAAGCATCATCTCCTTCAACTTGATCTTCATACCCGATGACTCTTGATGGATTTATTATAATTTTTCTTCCTTTAGTAACATCTTCTGCTTGATATGAATCGGTTTTATGTATCCTTTGTATGGAATTAACAATTCTTCCTTTATAAGGTCCACTTAATACTTCTGCTGTAAAATAAATACTTTTATTTTCTTCATCGATTATATTTTCATTTTCTATAGAAATAACCTTAGCGGTATAATAATCTAAATCGTATTTTTCATCGATTTTATAAGAGCATATACCTTTACCTATTGAAATAAATAATATTGATGCAAATATAACAATCAAAAATGTTTTCCAGTCTTTTTTTATAAAATTCATAAGCACCTCTTCTTCAAAATTATAGCATAATTTTAGTATTATTTCTTTCAAAAAAACTTAGTATGTGTTAAAATAATTTATGAGTGAGGTAACATACTATGGGGAAAGTGATTTCATTGGTTAATCAAAAAGGTGGAGTAGGAAAAACAACAACTAGTATAAACCTTTCCAGTTCTTTAGGACATTTAGGCAAAAAAGTATTATTGATAGATTTAGATCCTCAAAGTAATTCGACAACAGGGCTTGGCGTTAATAAACTTGATGTGTCAAAAAGCATTTATGATGTAATAATGGGAGAGGCAGATATTGAAGATACAATAATAAAAACTCCTTACAAAAATCTTAGTATTATTCCATCTATGATAAATTTAGCTGGAACAGATATAGAGCTTGTTCAAAAAAGCATGATGGTGAATGATTTTAAAATTAGCGATCAGTTAAAAGGTAAAATAGATAAAATAAGGGGAAGATATGATTATATAATTATTGATTGTCCTCCAAACTTAGGTTTACTGACAACAAACGCACTTGCCTCTTCAAATTCAGTTTTGATTCCAGTTCAATGCGAATATTATGCTTTAGAGGGAGTGACACAGTTGTTAAATACAATTATACTTACTCAAACTAGAATTAACCCGAGTTTAGATATAGAGGGAGTTTTGCTTACAATGCTTGATGGAAGGACTCTTTTAGGTCTTCAGGTTGTTGAAGAGTTAAGAAAGTTTTTTAAAGATAAAGTTTTTGATACAATTATACCCAGATTAGTAAGATTAGTAGAGGCACCTTCTCATGGAAAACCTATAATTGAATATGATCCTAAATGTAAAGGTGCGCTTGCATACTTAAATTTGGCAAAAGAGGTGATTGATAGAAATGGAGAATAAAAGACAGGCTTTAGGAAGAGGACTGGAACAGTTATTTAATAATGAGGCTATTAATATATCTTCATTTGAAAAAAACATTTTAGATACTGTGAATAAAAGTGATATTATTCAGGTAAAGTTAGAAGACTTAAGAGGAAATCCTTATCAGCCCAGACAAAACTTTGATGAAGAGAAATTAAATGAACTTGCAGAATCTATAAAAGAATTTGGAGTTATACAGCCTATAATAGTCAAAAGAAGTATAAAGGGTTATGAAATAGTTGCAGGAGAAAGAAGAGTAAGAGCCAGTCGTATTGCAGATAAAGAAACAATTCCTGCGATTGTAAAAGATTTTACTGATAAAGAAATGATGCAAATCGCACTTCTTGAGAATGTTCAAAGAGAAGATTTGACGGCAATAGAAGAGGCAGAAGCTTATAGGAATTTAATTAAATCTTTGGAAATCACTCAAGATGAATTTGCCAAAAAAATCGGAAAAAGTAGAAGTTATATTACAAATATGCTTGGAATTCTTAGACTTCCAAAAGATGTACAGGATAAAATTCTTAAAAAAGAGATTAGTCTGGGACATGCTAAATTATTGAGTAAATTAGAAGATTATGAAAAAATATCTCAAATGGCAAATAAAATAATTACTGAAAATATAACTGTAAGAAAGCTTGAGGAAATATTATTAAATCCAGAATATTTAAGGCAAAAACCTATCAAGAGAATAGGTAAAAAAGAAGAAAATAAATATCAGTATATTCAAGAGATATTAAGAGATAAAATAGGTTCAATGGTTAAAATAAATTCTAAGAACATTACTATACCATTTGACAGCGAAAAAGATTTAGAAAGAATTTTAGAAATTTTGAAAATAGATGTGAATACCGATGAATAAAAAATATGATTTAAATTCTACTGTAATTATGAAAAAACCGCATGCCTGTAAAACAAATTTATGGCAAATAACAAGATGTGGGGTTGATATTAAACTAAAATGCATAAATTGTGGTAGATGCATTATGATGGATAGATTAGAATTTGAAAAAAAATTAAAAAAGGTGATTGAATAATGTTAAAGAAAAAAATAGTATTGAGTCCAATGGTAACTTTTATAGTATTACTCATAATAACTATATTTTTAAGTGGAGTTTTATCATTTTTTAATGCTCAGGGTGAGTATTCTACAGTAAATTCAGTTACTAATGAATTAACAAAAACTGTAGTAAGCACCGAAAGCTTCTTCAGTTTATATGGACTTAAGTATATAGTCACAAATGCTGTAAGTGACTTTGTTTCTTTCGCACCATTATCAATGCTTTTAATTACATTAATTGGAATAGGTATATTAGAAAAATCTGGTTTTATGAGAACGGCTCTTACTTTGTTAACTAGAAATTCTTCAAAGTATGCAGTAACATTTATGATAGTTATAATCAGTATATTATTTGCATTGCTTGGAGATATAGGATTTGTTATAGTTTTACCAATTTCTGCCTTATTATTTAAATATGGTAAAAGAAATCCGTTGGGTGGAATTATAGCTTCTTTTGCTTCTATGTCATTTGGCTGTGGAGTGAATGTGTTTTTAAGTTCTGTAGATAGCAGTTTACTTGATTTAACTATCAGTGCATCAAAACTTTTAGATGTAAACTATATTGTTGGTGCATTCTTTTCATTGTTTATAATGATTGCAGTTCTTATAATAATGTCAATTTTATTTACTAATATAACTGAAAACAGGATAATGCCAAGTCTTCCAAAATATGAATTTAGTGAAGAGGATGAAAATTATGTTATTACAAATAAGGATCTAAGAGGACTTGTAATAGCGGTATTAGTGGGTATTGTTTATTTGCTTGTATTAATTTACAGCATAATTCCTGGGTTGCCTTTATCTGGTGGGCTTTTAGATGATGCTGGAATAAGGTATATTGATATGCTTTTTGGTGATAATTCTCTTTTCAGTAAAGGCTTTGTATTTATAATTACATTATGGTTTTTCTTGGTTGGGCTTTCATATGGACTAATGACTCGTTCTATAAAAACAAATAAAGATTTAACAAAAAGTTTATCACATTCTTTGGATGGTATTGGAAGCATAATTGTTTTATTATTCTTCGCATCTGTATTTATAAGTGTATTTAAAAAAACAAATATGGGTTATGTTATAACAGCTTGGCTTTTTAATATGTTAACATCGTTTAATTTTACGGGTGTAGGTTTAATTATAATGCTTTTGTTGATTGTTATGATAAGTAATTTATTTGTTCCATCTTCCATAATAAAATGGTCAATGATGAGTGGAGTAGTAGTGCCAGTATTTATGAATGCAAGTATGTCTCCTGAATTTGCGCAAATAATATATACCGCCGGAGATGCTATAACTAATGGTATAACTCCTATTTTTGCTTATTTTGTAATATATGTTGCATTTTTAGAAAAATATAATCAAGGAGAAATAATCACTATTGGCAAAAGTCTTAAATATATGTTTCCATACAGTATTACAACATTTTTAATATGGTTTGTAGTTCTTATCGGCTGGTATATTACAGGATTGCCTTTAGGTGTTGGAAGTATGCCTGGAGTTGAATATTTAACAAGATAGGAAAGAGTTGATGTAAAATGGCTTTGAAAGCGGGAATTATTGGTTTACCCAATGTAGGTAAGAGTACATTATTTAATGCAATTACTAAAAAAAGTGTTTTAGCTGCAAACTATCCTTTTGCAACCATTGATCCTAATATTGGTGTTGTGTTTGTAAAGGATATTAGACTTGAAAAACTCAATTCTTTATATGAGCCAGAAAGATTAATACCAACGCAATATGAATTTATTGATATTGCCGGGTTGGTAAAAGGAGCATCTACTGGAGAAGGGCTTGGCAATAAATTTTTATCACATATTAGAGAAGTTGATGCAATAGTTCATGTTATTAGATGCTTTGAGGATAAAAACATTATTCATGTTGAAGGAGAAATAGATCCTTTAAGAGACACAGAAATTATAAATTTAGAATTAACTATAAGTGATTTAGAAATAATAGAGAGTAGAATTTCTAAAATAGAAAAAAAAGCTAAAACTGAAAATGACAAATTAAGTTTACTCGAACTTTCGGTCTTAACAAAAGCAAAAGAGCTTTTAAATAAAGGAATACCATTAAGACAGGAAAGTTGGGATGAAAATGAAATTAAAATATTAAAACCTTTTAATTTTATATCTTTAAAGCCTATAATTTATTTGGCAAATATTTCAGAAGATGATTTAATAGAAAACGATAACAAATATTTAATAAATTTAATGAATTTAGCTTCAAAAGAAAATGCTTCAGTAATTCCAATGTGTGCTAAAACAGAAAGTGAATTAATAGATTTAAATGAAGAAGAAAAAAGCAAATTTTTAAACGAACTTGGAATTGAAATGAGTGGGTTAGATAAACTTGTAGAGGTAACTTATAAATTATTGGGACTTAAAACATTTTTTACTGTTGGGAAAGATGAAGTAAGAGCTTGGACTTTTGAGGATGGTATGAAAGCACCTGAATGCGCCGGAATAATTCATACAGATTTTCAAAGAGGATTTATAAAGGCGGAGATAATGTCTTATGAAGATTTAATTGAGTATGGAAGTGAACTAAAAGTAAAGGCATCGGGTAAGATGAGGCTTGAAGGTAAAGAATATTTGATGCAGGATGGAGATATCTGTTATTTTAGGTTTAATGTATAAAGTGTATTTTCAGAATAAAAAATTCTGTTTATAAATATGAGTAGGAGGTGAAAAAAATGAATAAGGTGAAAATAAAAGAAAAAGCCAGGAAACTCATTAAAGATAATTTATGGACTATATGGAAACCCACTTTGGTTATAATGGGAATAAATATTGTATTGAGTTTTATATTTGGATATATTTTTCCTGCAAGAGAAATCTATATGTCTGGTTCAACAATAAAATATGATTTTGGAATTGCTGATATAATAACATCTTTGTTTTTAGGTCCCCTAAATGTAGGACTTATAGTATATATTTTGAATTTTGTAAGAGGAAAGAAGTTTGAGATTAAAGATGTTTTCAGCAAACTCAATTATGTATTACCTATATGGGCAGTTTTTGCATTAGTTAGCTTATTTTCAACAATAGGTTATATTTTGCTTTTAATCCCTGGAGTAATTATTACTTTAATGTTAAGTATGACTACATATATAATGGCAGATGGCGAAACTAAAATCATGGATACTTTGAAAAAAAGTAAAGAAATGACTGATGGATATAAAGGGGATTTGTTGGGGTTTTATTTTAGTTTTTTTGGGTGGATTTTATTATGTATTGTAACATTAGGTATAGCATGTATATATGTAATGCCTTATATGAGTGTATCAATGGCGTTATATTATGAGGAGTTAAAGAAGCTTAAAAATTAAAAAAAGTAGTAAAGATATAATGTTTACATTATACTTTTTATTTGCTATAATACCTTTGAACTTAAAAGTTCCTTGCTTCTTTTTTTAAGAAGCCGTTAGTCCAAAAGGAGGTGTAAAATGAACAAATATGAGATTATGTTTATAGTAAAATCAAACTTGGAAGAAAAAGAAATTAAAGAAGTTGCTAAGACATATGAAGCTTTTTTGAAAGACATGAAATCTGGTTCAGTGAGTTTAAAAGATATGGGGTCAAAAAAATTTGCAAACCCTATTAAAAAAGAGGTTAGAGGAAACTATTATCTTTTAAATGTCGAATGCAATGCAGCGACAATTACTGAATTAAGCAGAAGAATGAGAATTGATGAAAAGATATTGAGATACTTAATTATTAAAGAAGAGGAGTAAAAGTTATGAATAAAGTAATGTTGACAGGTAGACTTACAAGAGATCCAGAATTAAGAACTACAGGTAGCGGTTTAGCGGTTTCATCATTTTCTATTGCAATTAATAGAACTTTTAAAAATAAAGAAGGAAATTATGATACAGATTTTTTCAATGTTTCAGTGTTTGGAAGACAAGCAGCAAATGTATCAAAGTACTGTTTTAAAGGAAGTTTAGTCGGAGTTGAAGGTAGACTTCAATCAAGAAGCTATGATGCACAAGATGGAACAAAAAGATATGTTGTTGATGTTGTGGCTGATCGTGTAGAGTTTTTAGGAAGTAAAAAAGATGCTTCAGGCTCAAGCTATCTACCAGATAATAGTTTTGTAGATCAATTTCCATCAGCTCCAGTAGATATGCCTGTTGAAATAGAAGTACCTGAGGGAGATCCATATAAAGATTTTGGCAATGAAATTGCTATAACAGATGATGATTTACCATTTAATTAGAAAGGAGAAATATTATGGCAGAATTTTTTCAAAGAAAAAAGAAAATATGTCAAATGTGCGCAGACAAAGATGTTAATTATAAAGACACAGTTATTGTTAGTAAATATATGAGTGAAAAAGGTAAGATATTACCTAGAAGAATGACAGGAGCTTGTGCTAAACATCAAAGACATATTGCTAGAGAAGTTAAAAGAGCAAGATTTATGGAACTTTGCTAAATAAAAAGCACTTGTAAAAAAGT
>CAZBKY010000021.1:0-12187 GCA_964492595.1 uncultured Muribaculaceae bacterium | reverse complement strand
GTTATCATAAAAGGTAGTTCTAGTATTGTTGATGATGTTAAAGAATTATATAAAAAAGAATTTGAAAAAGCAAGAATCGAATATAACGAAAAACAAGTTAGAGATGATAGAAAGATAAACGATTATTTTACTCACATTTCTAATAATGCTAAAAATGATTTGGCTTGTGAAGTAATCATTGAACTTGGAGATAAAAAATATTGGGATACAAAAGATGATTACTATAAAAGAAAAATGACTAATGTTTATAAAAAACAAGTTGAAGATTTAGAAAATGTAGTTCCTTCATTTAAAATAACAAGTGCGATTATTCACTATGATGAAACAAGTCCTCACATGCACATTGTTGGAGTTCCAATTAAAGAAGGTAATAAAAATGGTATGAGTAAACAAGTTGGTAAAACAGCAATCTTCACCAAAGACTCACTAAAAGCGATACAAGATAAGATGAGAGAATTATGTATTGAATCATTTAACAACGAGTATGGGTTAGATGATGTCTTAAAGGAAAAGTTAAAAGGTAGAAATAAAGATATTAATTCTAAAGATATGGATGGTTACCAAGAAATGAAAGATCAATTAGAGAAGAATAAAACTAAGTTGGAACAAGCCGATAATAAATCAAAAGAATTAGATACTTCTTCAAACGAGGTTTATAATATAGTCAATAATCTAAAACAATTCAAATTAATTAAAAGTACATATTTGTTAAATGAAGAAGATAAAACTAAATTAGAAAAGTACATTGATGATGTTAAGATAACCAATAAAGATTTTCAAGAAATGAACTTATTATCAGTAAATATTGATAATGTTAAAGAACAATTGGATAAAGATAAAGAAACTATAAAATTTTATGCAGAAAATAATACTGCTCTATCAATTAGAAATAAAACCTTATCTAAAAAAGTTGAAGAACAATCAAGTAGAATTGAAGAATTAGAAGAAGAAAACTTTAGTTTAATGCAAACGGTAAGATATTTTAAAGATAAGTTCAAAAAATTAGTGAAGTTTTTACAGGAAAAACTATTTGGTTGGGGAAAGAAAGAACCAATGTATAAAAAGGTTGTAGATGATTTATATAACAAAAACATATTGGATGAAGATGATATAAAAAGTATAGAAAAAGACAATTTTGAATTATAATTAATTTATATGAATACTATATTGATAGCGATTATTGTCAAATTATAACAAAATTTATGTTGTTTTTAATGATTAAGTAGTATAATTATATTAGAATACATCTTGTTAATCATAATTTTTGAAAGGAGTATATTTAATGAATGATTATGGAGAAATCATAAAATTACCCTATAAAGTTGGAGATGTTATTGAGCTACTAAGGAAGTTAACAAAATATGACAAAATAAAACCTCTTACTTTATTAGAGTTTGATGAGAAAAGTAATACTTTTCATTTAGTAGGGGACAAACCTAAAAAATTAAAGATAAATATTAAAGTCGAAGAAGTAGAAAATGGATGCACAAAAATTGAAATAACTTCTAAAACTAAAGGATTTATATTTACAAAAGATAAAAAAGTTGTAAAAAGAATAATTAATACTATCCTAACAGAACTTGAAAATTATAATAGAATTAAAGATAATGATGATTTTTTAGTTGAAGTAATCAAAATCAAAAATACATTTAAAAAAAATATGGGTAGATTTTTGCTATTTCTTTTACTTGTAATAATTTTAATATTCATTACTATTATTATGAATAGTATTTATAATTATGTTGAGTATTATGTTAGTATTTCACTTGCAGATAGTTTAAGTGTATTATTTTGGTTTTTAATTATTATTTTCATAGTCTTATATCCTATATTAATTAAAAAGAAAGGTAAAGTTTCAAATAGAAAAAGGATTGCAGAATTAAAAAGTAAATTGTGTGACTTAATTGAAGGAAAAGATGAAAACAAAAAAATAACAAATAGCATTTCTTCAAATCAGAAAACAAGCATAATACCAGAGAAAATCAAGCCATACATAGATAAAGGTATTGATTATATCAAGAAAACAAAACAAGAAAAACCCAAGGTATTTTGGACAGTAGCCATTTCCTTTGGTGCATTAGTAACTTGGGGGATAGTTGGAACATTTACTGGCACTACTCACATAGAAGGAGTTTTTGTTCAACAACGTGGTGGCTATACTGGTAATTTCGTTCCAGTTGAAATAACATTTAAGGATGGTCTGGCTTATGGTAGTGGGGCAACAAGTGGTTATCTTGATGGAAAATATGAATATAAAATAAGAGGCAACAAGATCTATGTTATAATAAAAGGCCAAGAAGTATTCTCTGAATTAACGATCAAAAATAAGAATACTCTTATTTATGGTGATGGGGTTGTCGATAGGGATTGTGATCCATACCAATATGGTGGCGTAACAATGGAATGCTATAATAATGGCGATGGAATATATATAAAACAATAACAAGGCACAAAAATTATAGAATATAAAAACTGCTTGAAATATTTTAAATGTTAAAAAAGCTTTTATGTTTAAAGCTTTTTTATTTGTTTGTAGGCAGTGATATGATAGGCTTATTGGCAAACGGCTTTTTAGTCAAGCTGTTTGTAAGCCGTATTAATCATATTACTGGGTTCATGCAAACAAATAAAAAAATATCAATTTTCAAAAATATGTGGTATAATCTATTTGTAAGTTAATCTTATCACTTAATATTAGTGTTTAAATAGGTATTTTTTTGAGATAACCTATCCAAACGCTCCATAGTGAATTTTTACAGCTCATTTAAACCTAGTGTTTATGGGCTTTTTTATTTTTTACAATTGAATTCATTACTATAAAAAGCAAGTATTTTACTAAATACAATAATATGTATAAAAGCAATGTATATGTACTGGTGTAATAAGAAAATGTATTAAAAATGTATTAAATTTGTATTATAATGTATCATAAATCCAGACCACTTCAAATAAGTATAAAAGTTTGTAAAATTCACAGACTTTTTATTTTGGAAACACATTGAAAAATATATCAAACTATTGACTACAAAAAAATAATGAAAATGGAATGAATTCAATACTACTATATTAAAAAATTATAAGTAATGTATTATAATCAGTTAGTTGAAAAATTTATATAATAAAATAGAGGTGATATGCAAGATGACAAATCTTCAAAAACAAAAAAATTTAAAATATTTAAATTATTATAAAGATAAACTGGATGGTATTTTCGGTCCCAATTCAAAAAATGCAACAAAAGCATTTCAAAAAGACTATGGATTACTTGTTGATGGTATATTTGGGAAAAATACAGAAGCTAAAAGTGTAGAAGTTTGGAAAAACATACAAACTTTACTAAATAAATCTACGGGATTAAAATTAATTATAGACGGGCTAGCGGGGAATAATACTATAAATGCTATTAAGGTATTTCAAAAGAATAATGGACTGACTGCAGATGGCATTATAGGATCTAAAACACTACCTAAGTTAATGAGTAATGACACTATGAGATTTATTTGTCCTATCAATTATATACAAATAACAAGTCCTTATGGTAAGAGAAGTTTGGGAGTGCATTATGGAATAGATTTTGGCCATTGCTCTAAAGAAAGATGGGATAGTAATTTAGTTCAAAATAAAGCACTTCCATATGATGGAATCAATCATATTGTTATTGCTTCAGAAGAGGGAACAATAAGTTCTGTAAATTATAGCAGTTCATATGGATATTATATAAAAATCAATCACGGAAATGGTAAAGAAACTTTTTATGCACATTTATTAAAAGACAGTACAAAAGTTAAAGTAGGAAACAAAGTTAAACAAGGCCAGACACTAGCAAAGATGGGAAGTACAGGAAATGCTACTGGAGTGCATTTGCATTTTGAATTAAGAATTAATGGAGAAAAAGTAAATCCACTTCCATATTTAAATAGAACAAATAATCAAGCAATTGGAAATTCAATTATAGATGGAGATTATAGGATTTCTCTAATTTAATAGTTTATAAATTTTCAATAAAAAGTAATTGGTCAAAAATGAAATGAGATATCTATTTTTTAATTTTTCTTTGTTTAAATTCGAATTATATAGACTTTTTACACTATAATACAATATAATGATATTAGTTAAAAGGAGAGTTTATGGAAAATAAAAATAAATTTCTAAAAATAGCATTAATTGTTATTTCAGTAATAATAATCTTATTTTTATTACTCAAGGGGTGTGGCAGCAACGTTAATAAAAATGAGAATCCAATTGCATTTAAAGACCCAGTTTTTGAGCAAATGATTACAAAAACACTCGATAAAGACAAAATATATCCCTCAGATTTAGAGAAATACACAGGCATTTTAATTGCAGCTAATCGCCTTATGTCTTTCTCTAGTAGGGGAAAAGATTTTGAAACTATCATTTTATTTGGTTATGATACATTTGAACATGAGGGAGTAAAATATACAGAATATGGAACAATGAAAACCCTTGAAGATTTAAATAATTTTCCTAACATAACGAGAATACATGCTTATTTACAACCGGAAATTGATTTTAATACTATTCCAAATAAAAATAAAATATTTAATCTTTCACTGGATCAAAATAAAATCGATAATATAACATTTTTAGAGGGATATAATAAGTTATTATACTTGGATTTAGGTTCTAATGAGATAGTAGATTTGAATGGTATTCAAAATTTAACAGCTTTAAAGAATGTTTCATTTAATTCTAATAAAATAGTGGATATAACATTATTAAAAGATTTAACCAATATTGAAGAAATAGATTTAACATATAATAAAGTAATGGATATTAACCCTCTTTCAAATTTGACAAAATTAAAATATTTATCTTTATATGAAAATGGAATAAGAGATGTTTTACCATTAAAAAATATTAAATCAATAAAAGAACTGTATTTGAATAATAATAATATTACTGATATAAGTCCATTAGAATCTTTTCAATCTTTTGATAATTTGGATGTTTCAGGAAATCCTATTCAAAATATAGAAGTTATTAGTCATATTAAAAATGCTGTTAGATAATTTTAACATTGCATTGAAAACAAATAATTAAACAACTTTAAATCTTATTTATTAAGTTGTTTTTTTCTAAAAATATTTTTAATTTTAAAAGTAATTCTTTCTATAGTTTCTTTACCAAATATGTTTTCAAGACCTTTATTTTTAATAAGAAGAATTAAATAAACACTTCCTCCTAAAATACAATATAAAGCTAGGGTAAGAAGTAATTTTATACCACTTAGTTTATCTGTAGGAAATAACTTATTCGCTACAAGAACTATTATAGTCATTGATAGAATCGGAATTATTATCTTTTTTATATTTTCTAATAAAGGCTTAAAAGATAATTTTTCTTCTTTTTTTACACTTGTAAGTGAAATTGTAAGAGATATTGCATAGCCAATAATTGTTGCAGTTATTGCCCCATAATATGGATATAGTCCAATTTTATTAAATAGGTATATTAAAGGTAAATCAAGTAAAGCATTAGCAACAAAACCTGATATAGTACATAAATATATTATTTTAAACTTATTTAGTCCTTGGAGAGTCACATTTATTACTATATCCAAACTTGCAAAGAATGAGGTGAATACCAAAAATTTAAGTATAATTCCGCCATATTCGCTAAAACCATAAAATAAAGTATAAACGCCATTAGACAAAATAGATATTCCAATAGCTAAAGGAAGTGTTATAGCAATTATAACTCCAAGAGACTGATTAAATTTATGATTTATTTCTTTATTGTCTTTAACGACTCTCCCTGCTGACATAAATGGCATTAAGCTTATACTTACTCCAGTTGCTATAGCATTTATTATCATACATATTTTTATGCCCCAGGTAGAGATTATGCTGGCTATAATTTCCGCATTCATAGTAGAATATCCTACGTTTGATAAACCTCTTATTACAAGAGCTTGGTCTGTTACGCTGTATATATTAACGCTTACAGATACAATTATGAAAGGAATACAATACCTTATTATCTTTTTTATTATTTCTTTATCTGAAATGGATTTCTCTGTCTCATCTTTTTTATTTACAAACTTTTCTTCATTTTGTTTGATTTTAATTTTTAAATAAGCCCAGGCGGCTAAAGCACCAACAAATGCTCCAAGTACAGCAATTGCTACACCTATACTTACTTGTGTGTTAAATATGTTGATAGCAATATATGAACCCATTAATATTACTGCAATTCTTACAATCTGTTCTATAACTTGGGATCTACTGCTTGAATCTATATATTTGTGTCCCTGAAGATAACCTCTTAACATACTTAAATAAGGTACTATCAAAAGACAAAATGACACACTTTTTAATACTAGTGATATATCCTCAATGCTTGTTCCATTTTTTAGATCTCCAATAAATATGTATGCAAATTCTTTAGAAAACACAAATAAAGTAAAGAAAGTTATCATAGATAAAATAAATATAATTCTCTTACCCAGTTTATATGATCTTTCTTTAGTACCATGCATATTTAAAGTATTATATTCACTTATTATTTTACTCATGGCAATTGGTATTCCAGATGTAGTAATATTTAAAAATAAACTATAAATATTATAGGCATATGAATAAAGTGTTCCGCCTTCTTCTCCTATAACAGAATAAAAAGGTATAACATATAAAGCTCCCAATATTTTTACAAATATAATCGCAGCAGATGCTATCAGAGTCCCCTCTACAAATGAATTTTTTTTCATAAAACTTACCTCTATTTCCAGTTAATATTATATCACTTACTATTTTAAACATAAAGTTTTTTATAAATGTTACCTTAACCGCAGAAGTTATGATAAAATATATATTGTAAATATAAAATATTTAAGAGGCAAATATGGGGAATATTAAATTTATTATTCAAAGATTAAAGAGGATTAATATACAAAGGTTTTTAAAAGTAGTGAAAAAAATTCAAAAAATAAATAATAAATCCACTTTTTATATAATTTTCGATATAATAATTTCATCTATAATATGTGGCAGTGGTTATATGGATTATTTTGAGTTTGAATTCCATTTATTAACTATGAAACAGAGAAAAACCTATATTACAGGAAGTATTAATAATAAAATCGTAAAGATATATAATAAAAAAGAATATAGATATAAATTTTCCAATAAATTAGAATTCAATAATAAATTTAGAGATTATTTGGGTAGAGAATTTTTATTTTTAAATGATAATTATAATGAATTCATTGATTTTACAAAGTCCAAAAAAGAGATTATTGTTAAACCAATTGAAGGTTGCGGAGGGGTAAATATAGAAATAATAAAAATCGGTAAAAACACATATTATAAAAAACTTTATAATGAATTAATTTCAAAAAATCAATTATTAATAGAGGAAGTAATAAATCAACATAAAAATATGTCTTTATTATATGGAGGAAGTGTAAATACATTAAGAATTATTTCATTTAAAACAGATGAGGAAGTTGTTGTTTTAAAAACAATATTAAAAATTGGAAATGGTAAAAGAGTGGATAACTTTTCTAACGGAGGTATGTATACTTTTGTAAATGATAGAGGCTTTGTATTTGTTCCTGCTATAGATGAAGATGGTAATGTTTTTTATGAGCATCCGATATCAAAAGTAAAAATAATTGATTTCAAAATTCCATATTATGATGAGGTAGTAAAACTTGTGAAAGAAGTTTCGTTAAAAATTCCGCAAATAAGATATGTTGGATGGGATATAGCTATTACTCCCCATGGTCCTATTATAGTTGAAGGAAATGAATATTCAGGTATATTCCAGGTAAAACCGAGTATATCAAATATTAAAACCGGAGATTTACCTAATTTTAAAAAATATATAAAGGGTATATAAAAATGTTGTTTGGTAATTCATAATTTTTTCTTATCTTCATATATTTACCTAGAGAATAAAAAATGAATTATAAATACAATGAAATGAATATTTATAAAATAAAAAACATATTAAGAAAAAATAATATGTGTATTTTAGCATTAAATAATGAATACAGCCCTTATTTAGTTCCAATGTATTACAAGTTAAACAATGATTGTGAAGATGATATAATATTTACCCTTCATAGCAGTGATAAAGGTAAAAAAATGGGATGTATTAAAAAAAATGATAAAGTCACTATTTTAGTAAATGACAGTTTTAGAAATAAAAACTATTCTATTTTAGGAGTAGGTAGGATATATTTAGAGGAATTCAAAGAAGGCTTGTTAAAAATAACCCTTCGTATAGAAAAAATTTCTGGAAGAGTATATTCTCGTTGAAAAGTTAATTGCCATCAATGATTTTATAAAATATATAATTACAAAAAACAGGAATATTTATTATAAAATCTAAAGATTGCTACACTTTCTAAATATTTGAATAAATATCTCTCTATTATGTATATTTCAGTTTTACTTTTAAAAAGCTTTAAAATCTAAACGATTTCAAAGGTTATTAAATTAATATCGGTAGAGATGAATGTTTCTTTTTCTCTTTTTTTCTTTTTCAATATTGATAGATATTTTTTGTTATCATCAGGAAACAAAGTGACAGTTTTATTTGATTTATATTTTTCATTTGATAAAACTGCTCCTAAAAAGTTGGCTGCACTTGAAATACCTATTCCAAGTCCAAGCTCTAGAGAAAATTTTAGAGACATATTTATTGCGTCTTCATCCAATATTTCTATTGTTTCATGAATTACTTTTTCATCTAATATGTTAGGTATAAATCCATCAGAAACACCATCTATCTTATGGTTTTTATTTTTACTTTTAGGAGAAATAGCAATTACTTTAGTATTAAACATTTTTTTAAATTTTTTTCCACATCCGGTTATTGTGCCTCCACTTCCTATGCCTGAGACAAATATATCTATTTTATTTGATTTTTTTATAATTTCTTTAGCGGTATATTTTTGATGAGCCAAAACATTATTGTAATTAGAAAATTGATTTATTACGAACCCATTTATTTCATTAGCTAATTTATTTGCTTCTTCAATACATCTTAAAAATCCTCCTTGCCTTTTAGAGTAAGATTTTATCTTTGCCCCGTATAACTTTAAAATTTGTTTTCTTTCTTTTGTAACCCAACTTGGTATAAATATATAAACGGGTGAATTATAGTATGATCCTATCGCAGAGGCTGATATTCCGGTATTACCAGAACTTGCTTCTATTATGGGCATCCCATATTCATATTCTCCTGTCTCTAAAGCTTTTTTTAATATATAGTAAACAACTTTATCTTTTATACTGCCTGTTAAAGAATAATATTCGAGTTTAGCATATATATAATTTATTTTTCCGTTATATTCGTATTTAATTTTAATTAACGGAGTATTTTTAAATAATTTTTCCATTTTTATGTACCTCTTAATATTATATGAACTAATATTGTAAAATGTAAAATTAAATAATACAAATAAAATTTATCAAAACTATGACAAGTGATATTATACATGATAAAATATAATTATGAAAAAAAACAAAGTATTAAAAATAATAAAGAATAATTTTACTATAATATCTTTGATTATAATTTTTATTTTAGTTTCATTAATTATAAAAAAAAATTATATGAGTATAGTAAACGATATTGATTTTAAAGTTCATAATTTTTTTACTGACAAAATAATTAATGATCCTCTCACTGTATTTATGAAGATAGTAACACTTTTAGGAAGTACAGTTTTTGTTATAAGCGTTTATATAGTGTGTTTAATAGTTTTTAAAAAAGAAAATATAAAAAAAACTTTAGCGACATCCTTAATATTTTTACTTTTTTTAAAATCTATTTTAAAAGAGGTATTTAAAAGACCGCGCCCGACATATCCACTCATAAAAATACCGCCTGAGTATAGTTTTCCGAGTGGACATACTTTATTTGCGATGGGATTTTATGGCTTAATAATTTATTTTATATGGAAAAGCAATATTGATAAGCATTATAAATATATATTAACCTCAGTAATAAGCATATTGATTATATTTATAGGAATATCTAGAATATATTTAGGAGTGCATTACTTTTCAGATGTAATAGGAGGCTTTATTTTAGGAATTTTGTCAGTACTTTTGTTTGTAAATATATATTCTAAAAGTGATTGGGGTGAGAAAGTATGAATGGGCTCGTATTAGAAGGTGGAGGAGCTAGAGGCAGTTATCATATCGGAGCGATAAAAGCATTAAAAAGAAAAGGGATAAAAATAGATTATGTTGTAGGAACTTCTATCGGATCAATTAATGGAGCCTTTGTAGCTTCAAATGAATATAAAAAATTAAAGAATTTATGGCTTAGTGCAACCTCTAAAGACCTTTTCGGGATAGATAATCAAGTGATAAGCGCTATTGAGAAAAGAAAATTTACAAAAGAAACAGTAAAAAATGGAATACAGACTGTTTATCAGATAATTAAAAACAGTGGGGTGGATATAAGTAAATTAAAAGAGATGTTAATGAATAACATAAATGAAGAGAAGCTAAGAAAAAGCAACATTGATTTCGGGTTAGTGACTTATAATATTACAAAAAGGAAATTAGTTAAAGTGTTTAAATCAGATATTCCAAAAGGGAAATTAATAGAATTTTTAATAGCCAGCTCTTATTTGCCTATATTTAAATTTGAAAAAATAATTGATGAAAATTTTTATATTGATGGAGGGCTATTAGATAATTGTCCCATTGATATGCTTACCGATAAAAACTTAGACAATATATATGTTGTAAGAGCTCAAAGAAAAAAATTATCTAAATATAAAACTAATTCTAAAATAATAGAAATAAAATCATATAAAAAATTAGGTTCTATAATTGCTTTTGATGAGTGTATTACTAAATGTAATATCAAATTAGGATATTATGATACATTAAAGGCTTTAGACCATCTAGATGGAAGAGAATATTATTTTAAATTTAAAGATGAAAATTATTATAATACTTTATTTGAAGGCAGAATGAAAAAGGAAATATTTAAAAAATATAGAAAGAATACTCTTATAAAAAGCAATAAAAAAATAATTTTAAGTATTTTAGAAGAAATTTGTAAATATTATAATATAAAGAGATTTAGAATATATAGTATTCCAGGATTGATTTTTATATTAAAAGTAATAAATTTATTGAAAAAAGAAAGTATTTATAGTAAATTTATAAAGGAAATAAAAGTGAGGCTAGTATGAAAGAAAAATTAATGTTGTTTTTAAAAGGTATGGTACTAGGAGCAGCAATGATTATGCCAGGCTTATCTGGGGGAACTTTATCTATTTCGATGGGGCTTTATGAAAAAATTATCAAAACAATATCTCATTTCTTTGAAGATTTTAAAGAAAATTTTAAATTTGCTTTTAATTTGGGAATAGGAGCTTTAGTTTCCATAGCTATCTGTGTTCTTATACTTGATTATGTTTTCGAACATTTTCCCATACCTGCGATAATGTTATTTATTGGTCTTATAATAGGAAGTTTGCCTTCTTTATTAAAAGAGGTGGATTATAAAAAAACATTAAAATCTGTAAATTTAATATTTATATTTATAGGGATAATGATTATAGTTGGGGTTTCTTTATTAAAAGAAAGTAATTCTGTGGTTGTGTTGGGGGAGGCTAATATGATTCAGTCGGTGAAACTTATAGGCATGGGAGTTATTGCTGCTGGAACTATAGTGATTCCAGGGATAAGTGGTTCACTAGTGTTTATGGTTTTAGGATATTATCAGCCTTTATTAAATGTTATAAGTGAAACATTGAAATTTAAAAATATTATGCAAAATATATTAATACTATTACCTTTTGGGATTGGCATCATTTTAGGAGGTATCATAATTGTCAAGATGATAGAGTTTTTATTTAAAAAATATAAGACAAAAACATATTATGTGATTATAGGGTTTTTGATGGCTTCTATAGTTGAAGTATTTTTTAAAGCATTAAGTTATAATTCAAATTTAATCCAGAATATAATTGCGGTTATTTTGTTAGTGGCCGGTGTTTATTTATCAGTCAGAGTATTTAAAAATGATTGATTTTCAAAGTAAATATATGATATTATATATCTACTTTGCAGGTATAGTATAATGGTTATTATGTGGCCTTGCCAAGGCTAAGATGCCGGTTCGATCCCGACTACTTGCTCCATTAAGCAAAAATGTCGAACTTTTCGACTTAAAGATAAGATTCAAC
>CAZBKY010000020.1:10892-13156 GCA_964492595.1 uncultured Muribaculaceae bacterium | reverse complement strand
TCCTGTGCATTTCCAAGCCATACATCAGTCCCATGAGATAATCCAGATATTTTTATTAATTCTGCAAATGTTTTGGGTTTTGTTTCAAGAACCAATCCAATAGTAAAAGGAGTACCAAACTCAGGAATACCAAGCGTTCCTGTCTCACACATGATTTTTTCTTTTGTTGTACCTAAAGATTTTGTAGAAAGAAATATTTCCATTGTTTCTTTATCATCTAAAGGGACCTTTGTAACATCAAGTCCAGATAAATCCTGAAGCATTCTAAGTTGTGTAGGAACTGAATGACCTAATATATCAAGTTTTAATATATCATCTTCCAAAGCATGATATTCAAAATGGGTTGTTCTCCAAGAAGAATTGGGATCATCTGCGGGATATTGATATGGAGTAAAATCAAATATATCCATATATTCAGGTATAACAACAATTCCACCAGGATGCTGTCCAGTAGTTCTTTTAATTCCCGTACATTTCATCGCAAGTCTGTCAATTTCAGCTTTTCTTTTAAATATCCCCTGTTCTTCTAAATATCCTTTAACAAAACCATATGCAGTTTTTTCTGCAACTGTACTAATAGTCCCGGCACGATAAACATTATCTTCCCCAAATAAAACTTTTGTATATTCATGAACAGAAGCTTGATTTAAATCAGAAAAATTCAGATCAATATCAGGAACTTTATCAGCATTAAATCCAAGAAAAGTCGCAAAGGGCATATCCTGTCCATCCTTGTACATTTCTTCTTTACATAAAGGGCATTTTTTATCCGGTAAATCATAACCACTTGAGTAAGTTTTTCCCAAAGGTTCCCCATTATCATCATCAAAAATACTATGCTTACATTTTAAACATCTATAATGGGCTGGCAGAGGATTAACTTCTGTAATTCCCATAAGTGTAGCAACAAAACTTGATCCTACTGACCCACGTGAACCAACTAAATATCCATCATCATTAGAATGTTTTACAAGCTTCTGTGCGACAAGATAAATAACATCAAAGCCACCACCGATTACTCCTCCTTTACTTTTTTTAAACCTTGTTTCTAAGTCTTCTTTATTTTGTGATTTTTCTTCTAATTTTTTCTTCAAAACTTCTTTTACTTTTTCAGAGCCTTCTAATATATAAGAATGGAGTTTATCTAAATATTTTTTATCACTTTCTTTAACTAATGCAACAAAAGTATCGCCATATAATTCTCTTGCAATTCTTTCTTCTATAATATCGGGAAGATTATCTCCATACCATTCCCTTGCCTTAGTATAAACAAGGTCTGTAACTATATTTGAAGAATTTTCAATTTTAGGTGAAAAAGGAACGCCACCTGTTTCAATTATAACTTCCACCATTTCACACATACCTGCAATTTTATTTGTGTTTGTTATAACTATTTCTTCTTTTTCCTCTTCTGATAAAAAGCTAAATTCACTCATCATTTCATCTGTAGTTCTAAAATGAAGAGATGGTATTTGGGATAAACCAAATTTTGCCATTGGATGTCTTCCGCCGCCAGGTACTTTTTGATTTACTATAATTTCACGGGTGACTTTATCTTCTTCAGTAAGATGATGTACATCTCCGGACGCTACAATTATTTTGCCTGAAGATGAAGTTAATCTAATAATTTTCTTTAAATGCGCTATAAGTTCTGCTTCATTTGAAAAATCTTTAGAATCAATTAAATGCTTATAACAAGGTATTGGCTGAATTTCTACATAATCATAAAAGTTAATTAAATTGCTAACCTCTTCATCCCCCTTGCTACGAGATTCTGTAAATATTTCACCTTCATAGCAACCGCTTCCAATAAGTAAACCTTCTCTATGTTTAACTATTTCACTTCTCAATATTCTAGGGGTTTTATATAAATATTTAGTATTTGCATAAGAGATTAACTTAAATAGATTTTTAAGCCCTGTTTTATTTTTAACTAAAATATTTATATGATATCCTCTTCCATATTTATGTATTTCTTCTTTTGGTACCAAATTATTCAAGTCTGTTATTAATTTGTAATTTTGGTTAACCAGTTTGTGAAGCATTTTATTAAATACTAAAGCTGTTCCATTGGCATCATAGTCCCCTCTATGGTGATGCTCTTCATCCCAGTCTATATTATATCTTTTTACTAAGGCTGATAAACTATGCTTGCCAAATGAATTGTCAAGAGTTCTGGATAACTCCAAAGTATCAATTACAGTATTCTTACAACTTCCTAAATTATATTTTTCATAACATCTATTTAAAAAACTTAAATCAAA
>CAZBKY010000020.1:0-10792 GCA_964492595.1 uncultured Muribaculaceae bacterium | reverse complement strand
TTTGAAGGTCTTAAAACAATAGAAATATCATCTTCAATAAGAAGTAATTCTGTACCATATAAAGCTTTAAAAGCCTCTTCACCCTCTTTTAAATTTTTATTAATAGATTTAACTGTTTTATATACTTCAGGAAATGCCTGACATCCATTGTGATCTGTTATGGCAATAGCTCTATGTCCCCATTTATAAGCCTGTTCCACAAGCATTTTGGGATTTACACATCCATCCATTTGACTCATTTGAGTATGTGTATGAAGCTCTACACGCTTTTTACTGTAAGTATCAGTTCTTACTGTAGTATCAATATCCAAAGACTCAATACTTCTAATGTTAAAAATTAAATCTTTGGCATAGTTGTCATTCGCAACATATCCATTAAATTTATA
Organism: uncultured Muribaculaceae bacterium; assembly: GCA_964492595.1. Taxonomy (GTDB): domain Bacteria; phylum Bacillota_I; class Bacilli_A; order RF39; family UBA660; genus CAYNFP01. The sequence continues at coordinate 10,406 of CAZBKY010000020.1, read as the reverse complement.
CCAGCCATTTATTTTAATGTTCTCTTCAATTATTTTCACATCAAACTTATTTCTTAAAAAAAGTTTTGCATACATACTGTCTGTTTTATCACTTATTTTTAATGTGACTAAAGTAAATTTATTTTGAATATCTTTGATTTCCACACCAAAGATATAACCTTCTATAGTGACATTTTCCTCTTCACTTAAAATATTATTTATTTTCTTTGTTTCATTAAGTATAGAGCTTCCATATATAATTTTAGATTTTACTGGTATTTTTTCTGTAATAACTTCGGGTTCTATCATTTTTTTAAAATTATCTCTGGCTTCTTTATTTATATTTATATTAAATTCTATATCCTTAAACCCCATATTATCCAAAAATTTTAATATATGGTTTTTTAAACTCATTATTTTTTTTTCTTCTGCTTTATTTAAAGCATCTACATCTATTGATTTTTCACCGACAACTATATTGTTATCTTTTATACTTTCGAGCATCGGGCAGGCATTAGTTAATATTTCAAAGTAATATTTGTAATAATCAATTAAATAATCATTATTATTTTTAAATGTTAAAATAAAATGTACTTTATCGGCATCTTTAATACTCTTACTTTTTTCATACATCTCTTTAAATATAGAAACCGGAATTAAATCAACTAAATTTATATAAATAATCCATTCTTTTTTTTCATTATCAACTACAACTTTTTTCACTTTAGCATCATTAAAGTAATGATATTTTTCTTCATCAAAATTGATAACATTAAAAAATTTTAACAACTTGTTATCCATTGCTTACTACCTCACCTATGATAATTATACAGTTGAAAATTCATAAGAACAACTTTACATTTGATTTACTAAAATAATATTTTACAAATATATTTCAGACACTCTAAAAAATTAAAATAAATACTTACAGCTTTTAAAAAAGAGAAGCAAAACTTCTCTTATTTGGTTTTAAAACGAACAAAGTTTTCCAGATATTCCTCTTCTAATTGCTGAACCTAAAGTTCTACCAACTTCCAAAGCTACATTAACTACTCTGACAACAGCATTTAATAATGCCCCTGTAATACTTGCTCCACCATTGATTTTTAATAATTCTTCACTGTTTAACATAATTTTATTTTAATATTAAAGTTTTTAATAGTATATATTTACTTGCATTTAAGCGGTCTTATATACCCATCAACAACACCAATAATAAACACTATGCCTGCTATAATTATCGAAACAACCCCAAGATTAAACGCACCAGCACATATATTAAGTAATTCATCATTGTTTAACATTTTCCTCTCCTCTCTTTGAAAAATCATATTTATATTCAAAAATAGTTTTTATATCTTTCTTATGTGAAATATAAATGATTGTCTTTTTCTCATATTTTTTCAACAATTCATCAATTATTTCTTTTTCTTCATCAAATCCAACTTCACTTAATGCCTCATCCAAAACAATAATATTACTGTTTTTTAAAAGACCTCTTGCAAGTATGATTTTCTGTCTTTCACCACCACTTAAATTAAATCCATTTTCTTCAAGCATAAATTCATTTCTTCCAGATTTTGTTTCAATTATTTTATCAATTCTGCAAATTTTAACAATCTCATTATACTTTTTATCATTAATATTTCTTCCTAGAATTATATTGTTTTTTATAGTATCAGATAATAAAATTTCCTTTTGAGATATGTAAGTAATTGAATTTCTTAATCTACTCTTCTCAATATCTTTTATATTTATACCATTTATTTTTATACTACCTTTATAATCTTCTAAATAGCCTAATATAATCTTTATTAAAGTGCTCTTCCCAATTCCACTTTGACCATGTAATAAATATTTAGAATGATTTTTAATACATAAATTTAAATCTTTAATAATATAATCGACATTATTGTAAGAATAACTCAAGTTTTCAATTTCAATATTTCCCTCTATCAAAGGGGTATCTTTATTGTTACAAATTTCCATTTCAATCATGAGTAAATCATTAATTCGCTCATATGAAGAAACTGCATATCTGATATTTGGAACTAAATTTAAAAGTTCTTTTATAGGCTCTAAAAACAGCAGTACCAAAGAAGTAAAAGCTATCAAGTCACCAATTGATAAAACTCTTTTATAAACCATATAAACTCCAATACTTGTAAGTAAAATAATACCTATATCACTTACAATATTTTTCAACATTTTTTCATTTGAATAAACTATTTCAAAATTCTTAATCTTGTTTGTAAGATTATTAAATTTCAATATTACTTTATATATGAAATTATTTGTCAAATTAAGATTTTTTATAGTTTCATATGAATTAATTGTTTCAATGAGCTCTTTTTTATATTCGCCATGAGAAACCTGCAAATTATAGATTTTGGTTTTAAATATATAGGAATATATAAAAACTATAACTGAATAAATAATTATAATAAACAAACTTATTATGAATAATGCCCTGTTAATTATAAGTAATATAACAATACTACCTAACATTAGAAAAATATCCACAAATATATTCAACATGAATGTAGAGACTAAATCTTTAAAATTATCTAAATCTTCAATTCTACTTACAATCTCACCAACAGGTTTATTTTTAAAGTAGCAGTAAGGAAGGTTCATAATATGATTTATAGAATTGTTGGTAATATCTCTGCTAACAAACTTTTTAATATTTATCAATAATTTTGACCTAATATTATCAAATACATTTTTTAGAAATATTATTAATAAAAAGCAGACTGTCACATTAATTAAAAGTTTTAAATTAAAATTTTTATACACATAATCAATATAAACCTTTAAATAAAAACTTATTATTATACTGAGTATAGTTATTAACAAAGACAAAATCAAGATTTTTACAACATTACTTTTATTTAGTAGAACATTTTCAAACATTCTTTTAATTATCTTATCTTTAACTTTAATATCAGGTATTTTATTAACTGGATATAAAACTATAATTGTCTCTAAAAATATATCTTTAAACTCTTTATATGATATTTTTTTAATACCATAAGATGGGTCCATGATTTTTATATATTTCTTATTAATTTCATATATAACAATATAGTGATACATATTTAGATATTTAGTGTGCGCAATTACCGGTAAATTTTGCTCGTTTTTAATAAATTCTTTAAAACTTATCTTAATCCCATAACCATTAAAACCTATCTTTTTAGCTCCTTCAATCAAATTATAAGCATTAGTTCCATTAATATCGGTTTTTATCAAATATGATATTTCTTCTTTTGAGATATTCCCATTATAATATCTGATTATAGATAACAAACAAGCTCCAGCACAATCTTTAAATCCATTTTGTTTAACGCTTAATCTGCTTTTCATTTTTCCTCCCTCTATCTTTATCATACTAAGAAATTTTTAAAAACTCTTTTAAAAAATAAAAAAATTGAAATTTTTAGTTTCAATTCTAAGCTTTTTGAAAGTAGGTTTTTCTTTAGGGGCGGTATCTTCTTAAAGAAATGATATCTGCAGAATCTTTAAGTTTTTCAAATCGTGTTTGAAGAAACGATTCGTTTACACACCATACATATCCTGTCTTTACACAAGCAGTATACAAATCTTTTATGCTATCATTTACCGCTTTAATAATTTGTTCTTTATTATCAGATGCAGTTATTAACAAATTACCATATGCGATAATAGAGTTAACTGCTTCAATATAACCCACCATATATTTAGTCCTCCTTTGGCTTTATATATTATCATTTTATTACTGACAGTCAATGAAGTCTCATTTTTTTTATTTTATTTTTCCTACATTTTTGAAGGAATTTCTATTACTAAAAGTTTAAGCATTTCTTCCAAAGTATCATAGGATAATTTTAGTAGATTTAACCAGTTATTTTTAATTTTAATATCGGTCTCTGTACTTATATTATTCTTTTGATAGAATGTGTTTATTTCAGTAGATAACTCATATATATATTCTGCTATAAAGTGGGGCATTCTTTCCCTCATAGATTTTATAACAGCATTATTTACACCCAATAATTTCAACTTCAAGTTTCTCTCTTCAATATTTTTAGATTTCAAAGTTATTTTTTCTATATCATAATAATTATCATTCAATATTTTTCTTATTCTAATTGCAGTATATAAAATATAAGGTCCTGTTTTACCCACAGTATCAGAAAATTTATTAATATCAAATACATAGCTTTTTTCTCTGTTATTTTGAAGATCTGCATATTTAATAATTGAGTTAACAATTTTTTCTATATCACTTTCACTCATATCTTTATTAGTATCTTTTATATTCAGAAAATTATTTCTTGTTTCTAATATTAAATCTTCAAGTTTTAATAGATCTCCACTTCTTGTTTTTAAAGGCTTTCCATCTACACCATTGATAGTACCGAAATAATTATGCTCTAAAACTGCATTTTTGCTCAAATCAGATTTTTCACATGCTCTAAATATTTGCTCAAAATGGACTTTCTGCCTGTCATCCACCACATATAAAATATAATCAGGATTATATTTATCCATTCTATCATAAATGGTGGCCATATCCGTAGTTGCATATAAATATGCTCCATTACTTTTTTCAATTATTAAAGGAGGTATTTCTTTTGTATCAGTATCCTTTTTTACTTCAATTATTTTGGCGCCTTCATCCTCTTTTATAATACCCTTGCCTTCAAGATATTTCATTAGTTTTGGAATTACTTCATAAGTATCACTTTCACCCAGCCATAAATCAAATGATACTCCAAGATATCCATATATTTTCTTAATATCATTTAATGAAACTTCATATATTTTTTTCCAATAATCTCTATATTCTTCATTTCCATTTTGTAAATCGGCTGTAATCACTTGACAAATATTTAATACATTCTCATCTTCTTTACATAACTTAGATATTTCAGGATATATTCTTGATAAAGTTTCAATATCAATATTATCTAAAGAAATATCCTCTTTTTTTAATCCATATATAACCTGACCTATCTGAAGTCCATAATCTCCTAAATGAACATCCGATATTACATTATTTCCAGTATAAATTAATATTCTTTTAAGACTTTCTCCTATAATTGCAGGCCTTAAATGCCCTACATGAAGAGGTTTAGCTATATTAGGTCCTCCATAATCAATAAAATAAGTTTTAGGTATTATTAAATTAGTTATTTTAACTGGATTATTTAAATATTTGTTGATTAAATCTTCACTTACCCGAATATTTATAAATCCTGGTTTATTAAATTCCAAGAGTTCAAAGTATTCTGGATATTCATTTAATTCGCCTATTATATTAGTAGCAATTTCCTCAGGAGCAACACCAATTTCTTTAGTCAAATTAAAAACACTGTTAATTTGATAGTCGCTTATATCTGGCATTTTCGAATAACTGACTTTAGCATACTTTTTATCATATCCTAATTTATCAAATATCTCTTTTAATAAAGTTTCAATACTTTCTATCATTTAAAACGCCTCTTTCAATATAATTCTATCACAAAATTTATTAATTTATAAGAAAATAAAAAATAATTTCTATAAATTATAATGTTTTTAAGCTTTGCATAATCATTTCAATCATTTTTAAGAAATTGAATACAAAATCTATTTCACTATTCAAGAAATAAGTAATTAGAATCCTTTATAACATATCATTACAATGATTTTCTAAAATCTTTTAGTTCTTTTTATCAAGGTATTTCTTAACTTAATAATGTTGAAATATAATAATTTTTTTCTTTTATTTTATCTGAAAATTTGATATCATATTGAAGTCGGTTAAAAAGGAAAACATTATGAAAATGCAAAAAATATTCATTGGGAATATAAATAAATGTAATTATCATAAAAAATTTTATGATTTTAGTAAAGGTCTTTTAGTTTCTGAGGAAGAATATGATTTTATAAGAAAAAACTATAATATTTATACATCAAATTGTTGTGGCTATGCCTATGATTTTATACCATATTCAGAAAATGAAGTTTTATTTAAAGTTGCTTGGAATCATTATGTAAGATTAAAAGATATAAACTGGCTTACTTATTTAGCTATATTAATGGAAGAGGCTCCTCAATCTAAATCAGTTTTTTCGCATCCTAAACATATCGAAGATTTTTTTGTAGATAAAACTTCTTTAAAACCATATTTTAAAGAAGAAAAAAATATAACTTTAAAAACATTGAAAAGAGAATTAAATATAACTTGTAAATAATATTTTAATATATAAAAAGCAACGATTTTTGTTGCTTTTATAAATATATTGTTCTTTATTATGGGTGCAATGTTTTTGTTATACTTTCGTTTTTCTTTTCTTCTTCTTCTTTTTTTAGAATTTGATTTGCACAAAATGATAAATAAACATATCCTAAAGAACATATCAAACTTAAAACAGAAAAAGAATAATTTAAAACTTTAAATTTTCTTCTGAAATTGCGCTATGTATAAAATAAGTTGATAGAATAAGTGATAAAGCGCTCACTCCAATAGAAAGGTTTCTATCTCTTTTGGAATTATTAATATATATCGGTACATTGTTTTCTTGCATACATTCCTCTCCTTTATTGGGAATTATGTTAACATAAATTCTTTTATTTTGTCAATAAAAAAGAACACTAAATGTTCTTTATTTTAATTGATTCATTACTTCTTCAGCAAAGTTGCCATTTCTTTTTTCCATACCTTCGCCCACTTCATATTTAATCATTTTAATTACTTCTGCATTATTCTTAGATAAATAATCTTTTACTTTCAAATCTGAATCTTTTACAAAAGTCTGATTTAATAAGCAAATTTCTTCAAAAAACTTATTTAATCTTCCTTCTATGATTTTATCAATAAATTCTGGTTTTTTGCCTTCTTCTAAAGCCTGTGCACTAAGCACTGATTTTTCATGCTCTATTTCGTCTGTCGGAACATCATGCTCTGATATATATAAAGGTCTCATAGCTGCTGATTGCATTGCTATATCTTTGGCAACACCTTCATCAGCACCTTTTAATACTATTAATGAAGATATTTTCCCTCCCATGTGAAGATATGCTCCAAAAACTTCTTCATCTGACTTGTTTACAACCTCAAATCTTCTTAAAGAAATTTTCTCTCCAATTTTAGCAGTGGCATTTACTATTAAATCATTAACAGTTATCCCACCAGCTTCTATATTCAATACTTCTTCCATAGAGTTTGTTTCGCTTTTTAAAATGGAATTACCAATAATATTTACAAGATCTTTAAATTCTTGAGTTACAGCAACAAAGTCTGTCTCAGAATTCACTTCTATAATTACCGCTTTATTACCTTCTACATATATGTTTGAAAGTCCTTCTGAAGCAATTCTGTCAGCTTTTTTAGCTGCGGTAGATATACCTTTTTCTCTTAAGTAGTCAATTGCCTTATCCATATCTCCATTAGACTCAACTAATGCTTTTTTACAGTCCATCATACCTGCTCCAGTAAACTCTCTTAGTTTTTTTACATCACTGCTAGTTATATCCATAATTATCTCCTATTTTAAAGCCTTTAAAAGTTCATCCTTTTTCATTGAACTATAACCTTTTATAGATTTTTCCTTTGCAAATTTCTTTAACTCTGTTAAAGTTAATTTACTTAAATCTAATTTTTCAGTTTCTTTTTTAGCAGGCTTTTTTACTTCTTTTTTAGTTTCTTTTTTCTCTGATTTAACTGCTTTTTCTTCAGAAATAACTTCCTTTGTTTCTTTCTTTTTTTCTTTAACAATCTTATCTTCAGTATTTTCTTTTACTGGTTTTGACTTAACTTCTTCTACTTCGTCTTCTAATTCTTTTTCAATAACTTCAACTTTAGATGATTTTGCTTTTTTAGTTTTAGCATATTCTTCTTCGCTTACATAATCATCAATTTCCAAATTAGCACTTTCACATACTGCATTATTTAAAACACCTAATATAACTTTGATACTTCTTACTGCATCATCATTCGCAGGTATTACATAATCAACATCATCTGGGTCTCTGTCAGTATCGATAATTCCAAATACTGGAATATGTAATTTTCTTGCCTCTCTTACAGCATTGTATTCCATTTTAGGATCCACTACAACTATTGCCTTTGGTAAAGATGTCATTTCTCTAATACCACAAAGTAAATTATTAAGTTTTTCATACTCCTTTTGAATTTTTGATACTTCTTTTTTAGGTAAAAGTTCAAATTTACCTGATGATTCCATGTTTTCAATTTCAATTAATCTTTTAACTCTATCTCTGATAGTTTTAAAATTAGTTAATGTTCCTCCAAGCCATCTAGTATTTACGTAATATGAGCCACTTCTTGTAGCTTCATCCTTACAAACTTCCTGTGCCTGTTTTTTAGTACCTACAAATAATATTTTACCTCCGCCGTAACATGCTTTAAGAAGTTCGGCATAAGCATCTTCGATACATTCAACAGTTTTTTCTAAATCAATGATATAAATATCATCTCTTGATGAAAAAATATATTCTTTCATCTTAGGATTCCATCTTTTAGTTTGACAACCAAAATGACTCCCCGCTTCTAATAAATAACTTTTAGCAATTACTGCCATATAAATTCCTCCTTTGTTTTTCTTCCACTAACCTCTTTTATATCTGCTCACCCTCTTTAAGAGCACTAGAGAGATATATCAGTTAAGTGTGCATATTTCTTAAAGCCAAATGTATTTTATCATATATTATGTGTGAATACAAACAATATTTACATTATATTTTGATTAAAAATAGATATTTTTATCAATTTATTGTATAATTGTTAATGGTGATTAGTAAGTGAAAGTATACAATTATAAAAATAGAGGTATGTTTTTAGAAAATCTACTTAACGAAAGTAATGCTTACTATGTCATAAATGATAAGGCTCTAATTTTTAAAAAGCCTACTCCAATAAAAATTCTTAATGTAAGTTATCCAAATAATAAAGCTGTTATAAATAAAGCTGTATTTGAGAATATTTCAACACTTGATTATAATGGTTTATATAAGGGAAAATATATTGAATTTGATGCGAAAGAGAGTAAGAATAAAACATGTTTTCCTTTAGCTAATATAAAGATTCACCAAATTAATCATATAAAAAACGTTATAGCTCATGGTGGGATAGTATTTTTAATAATATATATGTGTGATGCATTTTATTTATTAAAAGGAGAGATTTTAATTGAATTTTATAATTTGAATACTCGTAAATCTATTCCAATTGAGTTTGTTAAAAATAATGCATATAAAATCCAAGAAAAATATGCACCCAGACTAGATTATTTAGAAATTGTAGATAAATTGTATTTTAAAGGAGCTGATTATGAAAAAAATTGATTTTAATAAAATTAAGAAAGAAAGTATAAAAAAATTAAAATTTATAAAAAAGAAAAAAGAAAAACCAGAAAAAGAAAAAAAATTAAAAGATAAAAACAAAAGTAAAAGTATTCGAATTGGTTATTGGGTATTAATAGCAATTACTTTTTTTGCTATTTGTATGTTTGTTGGAGTTATTGGTTTTTGCTACTATATTTATAAAAGTGCTCCTGAATTTGATGCAGCTTTACTTTATGAAAAGGAAGCAACTTTAATATATGATGCGAATAATAACTTAATTGCTACCCTAGGTACTGAAAAAAGAGAAAAGATATCATACGATGAACTTCCTGAAGTTCTTGTTGATGCAATTGTTGCAACTGAAGATGCAAGATTTTTTCAGCACAATGGATTTGACTTTCCCAGATTTATGAAAGCCGCTTTAGGCCAGGCAATGGGAAATAGTTCTGCCGGAGGAGGTTCTACATTAACAATGCAGATATCCAAAAATGCTTTTACTTCAAATGAAGCAAGCGGTATCGCAGGCATTATAAGAAAATTCACAGATATTTATATGGCTATATTTAAAATAGAAAAAAAATACACTAAACAGGAAATTTTAGAACTATACGCAAATAGTCCATTTTTAGGAAGTGGTGCTTATGGAGTTGCACAAGCAGCTCAAACATATTTTGGAAAAGATATTAAAGATATTTCTCTTCCCGAGGCAGCTTTGATTGGCGGCTTATTTCAGGCTCCTGGGGCATATGATCCTTACTTAAATACCAATGATGCTGAAGCTAGAAGAAATCAAGTTTTAAATTTGATGGTGAGACATGGATATATTGATAAAGAAACTGCCGAAGATGCTAAAAAAATAAGTGTTAAAAGCTTACTTGTATCTGATGCTTACACAATTGCCAATGAATATCAAGGATTTATTGATACAGTCGTTCAGGCAGTAAAAGATGATACAGGAAATAATCCATATGATGTACCAATGATTATATATTCTACCATGGTAGCTTCAAAACAAGATGTTATTAATAAGTTCTACAATGGTTCTTTGGGATATAAATTTAAAGATGATAAAATACAGGTTGGTATATCTG
>CAZBKY010000019.1:0-14663 GCA_964492595.1 uncultured Muribaculaceae bacterium | reverse complement strand
AGGCTGAGGAGAACTAGACATCAAAACTAGATCAAGACCAGCATAATTTGCTAAAGTCTGTGCATCCTCAATCGGTTTTAACCCCATTTTCTCACCATTAGGTCCAATTACTATTACTTCTTTATGCAAGATTTGCTCATTTATTAGAGCATCGTTTTGTTTAGCTATTCTAAACACCTCCAAAATATAAAAAAATGAATAACCGAGTATCCACTTTAAAAAACTTAATCTAAGCATTTTACCTATTGATTTATCAATCAGGTGAGTGTGGATACACTTCTTTCTTTTTATTACTAATATAATATATACTATTTATATGTCTTTGTCAACAAAAATTCACTTAAATGTGCAATTTTTATTCATATTTATTTAAATCTATATCATCTATTTCATCTATTACTTGCAGTTGACTTTCAATGATTGCTCTTAATCTTTTCTTGAAGAATCTTACATTTCTTTTTAATGTTTCTATATCATCTTCGGCTTTTTCAGCTTTCATTAAAGCATCATTGATTATTCTATTAGAGTTTCGCCTTGCTTCTTGCAACATAGTATCTGACTCTTGCCTTGCCATTGTTTTTATCTTTTCACAAGCCTCTTCAGCAGTAAATATTGCCTTATTCAAAGTACTCTCTAATTTTTCATAATGTTCTAGCTTTTCTTTTAATTTTAGGTTATCAGTTTCAGTGATTTTACTTTTATTAAGTAAAAGTTCATAATTCTTTATGACTTCATCAAGAACTTTATTTACTTGATTTTTATCATATCCACGAAAAACTGTATTAAATTTTTCCATAGAAACACCTCAATGTTTTTTTACCATTCGATTGTATCTTCTGAAGATGCTTTTTTGCCTTCTTCTTCGGTCATTTTCCCCTGAACTGCAATATTTTTAGGAGTGCATAAATAAATTCCTGTACCTAGTTTTTCCATACTCCCGCCAATAGCATATAAAGTTCCGGTTAAAAAATCTAAAATTCTTTTTGACTGGTCGCTAGTAACTCTTTTAAAATTCACAACTACTGCATTTCTACCTTTTAAATGATCTGCAATCTGTTGACTTTCAGAATAAGCTCTTGGCTCAACTAAAATCATATTGTTTCCACAATCAGCAGCTTTCCTAACAGTTTCATCTGAGTTTATTGTATAATATTCTTCATCTTGAGCTTCACCTTCATCAGGATTAAATATTTTCCTTAATTTACCTAATGCCATAAACTTTTTGCCTCCATACACTATTATATGATTATTCTATCATATCCTAAGATAAAATGTAAAGTTCTTTACTCTATTTTATCAAAAAGTAATTTTTTCTTCTATATAACTTTTTATTTCAGAAATTTTTATTGTTGTTTGTTTCATAGTATCTCTATCTCTTACAGTAACTGTATCATTATTTAACGTATCATCATCAATAGTTATTGAAAAAGGTGTTCCAATAATATCTTGTCTTCTATATCTTTTACCTATTGATCCCGATTCATCACAAGTACACATAAACTCTTTAGATAACATTTCATAAAGCTCGCTTGCTTTTTCACCATGAATCTTTTTAATTAAAGGAAGAATGCATATCTTATAAGGAGCTAAAAAAGGGTGTAAATGCATTACTTCTCTAGTCGTACCATCTTCTAACTGTTCTTCGCGATATGATTCAAATAAAAGTGCTAAAACAGCTCTGCCAACACCATAAGTCGATTCTACGATATAAGGAATATATTTCTCATTTGTATCAGTATCTAAATATTCCATATTTTGTTTTGAAAACTCCTGATGTTTTTTTAAATCATAATCAGTTCTGCTATGAGTACCATTTAATTCTCCCCAACCAAATGGAAAAAGATATTCAATATCACAAGCAGCATTTGCATAAAAGATTAGTTTTTCGTGATCTTTAAATCTCAATTTTTCCTCAGGAAGTCCTAAATCAATAAAAAATTTCTTACCATATTCCTTAAAATAATCATATAATTCTATTTCAGTACTAGGTTTACAAAAGGTTTGATATTCCATCTGCTCAAATTCTATAGTTCTAAATATAAAATTGCCGGGAGTGATTTCGTTTCTAAAAGCCTTGCCTATCTGACCAATACTAAATGGTAATTTGCATCTCATACTTCTTTGAACATTTAAAAAGTTAACATATTCTCCTTGAGCATTTTCTGGTCTTAAATATATAATACTTTTGCTGTCATTAGTTACACCTCTATAAGTTTCAAACATTAAATTAAACTGCCTCAAATCAGTATAATTACTTTTTCCACACTTAGGACATGGAACTTTATTAATTTTAATATATTCCATCATTTCTTCTTGTGACATTTTCCCAACTTTTATATCTAAGTCAAAATCTTCAATAAGGGCGTCAACTCTATGTCTTGATTTACATTCTTTACAGTCCACCAAAGGATCAGAAAAACCTGATACATGACCACTTGCTTCCCAAACTTTTGGATGCATTAAAATATCTGCATCAAGCTCATAGCTGTTCTTTCTTTCTTGAATAAATCTTTTTCTCCATGCATCTTTAATATTATTTTTTAACCTACTACCTAATGGTCCGTAATCCCAAGTATTAGCAAGCCCACCATATATTTCACTGCCCTGATAAATGAAGCCATACTGTTTGCACAGGTTTACCATTTTCTCCATATTAATTTCGCTCATATTCCCACTCCTTATTAATAAGAATATATGAATTCTATCATACTCTATATTATTTTACCATAAATTAATTTACTATTATCGTCTTTATTTTATCAGTAATTATTCCATTATAGTTAGTTATTTTTAAATTATCATGGGTAATTATTGTTATTTTATTATATTTTAAGCTTAAAAAGTCCATTAATTCTTTAATCATAATATTAAGTTTAATTTTAACAACCTTTATTTGTTTTTTATCAGAAACCACTGTAATAAATTTCTCACATAGTTTTTTATTATATTTTAATACATAGTATAAATTTAAAATATCATTTCCATTATAATTAACTATTTTATCATTTCTCATTACCTTGCTTGAAAAAGATATGTTTGGATAAATTCCACAGTACATTTCTAAATATTCCTGACATTCCTTGTTATTAACTGCTATAAAAGCAGTTTCAAGACTAAATATTGTAATAAGCGCATCAATTGTCTCAAGTATTTCATAAACTTTTTCTCTTAAAATGTATTTATTTTCTAAATCATTCTTTGAGACTAATAAATCAACAACCAAATATTTCTTGCCATTGAATTTTCTACTTAAATTATATAATTCCAGTAACTCGTTAGTTTCTTTTCTTTTGTATAAATCTATTCTTTCCTTGCCCCCATTTAATTTAAATCTTTTATCCTTATAATCATTTTCAATAACTAAAGAATCACACATGTTATTAAGAATATTTATCTTACTGGCTCCTTTAACTATACCTGACACTGAAGAATATATATGAAATCCATCATTCATACATCCTAATTTTTCCCCACAATAAACTATTTTATTTTTTCTGAGATTTAATTTATCTGAATTTTCAAATGGTATATAAACATTAGTTGGAGTATAAAAAGATACATAATCATTTTTCATCTTGTTTTTACCTCTTTATTCAATTATAAAATAAAAAAGTATTTTTTTAAATACTTTTCTTTTAAGTTATTTTTTAATTATCAAAATTCTCTTTCATTTTAACCGCAATATTTCTAGGAATAAATTTAGATAATTCCTCTATAGATGCTTCCTTTATTTTTTTAAGTGATCCAAATTCTTTAATTAATGTTTTTTTTCTTTCAGGCCCTATTCCCTCTATATTATCAAGTTCACTTGATATTGATCCCTTGCTTCTAATAGTTTTATGATAGCTTATTGTATATCTGTGAATTTCATCTCCTATTCTGGATAATAAATAAAATGCATTACTTTTCTTATCAATATTCACTACCTGCAGGGAATCCCCATCTATTAATTCATTAGTCTGATGCTTAGAGTTTTTCTTTAATCCGCACACTTTAATATATAAGTTTAAACTATTCAATACTTCCCTACATGCATTTATTTGATTAACTCCGCCATCAACTATAATCAGATCCGGAATTCTAAGTCTATCTTTCAATACTTTAAAGTATCTTCTATAAATAACTTCCTTCATCGCTTTCACATCATCATTTTTATTAAATGATGTCTTATATTTTCTATAGTCTTTTTTAGAAGGTATTCCATCAATAAATGTAATCATTCCAGATACTGTATAGTTTCCAAATAAATTGGAGTTGTCAAAAGCCTCTATAACACTTAAACTATCCAGCCCCAAAATATTCATTAATTCTTCATTCGCTTTAGTATTTCTCTCTTCATTTCTGTATATTTTCTCTATATCATTCTCCAGACTTATCTTGGCATTTTCACTTGCCATATCAAATAACTTCTTTTTAATTCCTTTTGATACATTCACTACTTTTGTTTCTAGAATAGAGGCAATTATTTCACAGTTGATTAAAGAAGGCACTATTATTTCCTTGGGAATTAAATTGTTTTTTGAATAAAAGTCTATTATAAATGTCTCTACTTCATCCTTAACTTCTGTTATTATAGGTTTAATACTAGAATGATTTCCAACTAATTTACCATTTCTTAAAAAGAAAACTGATATACTCATATATCCATTATTTATATAATAATTAATTATATCTCTATTTATTCCATCATTAAGTTCAACTTTTTGTTTTTCTCTAATAAGATCAATATATTCAAGTTCATTTTTTAAGGAAGCAGCTATTTCATAATTCATATTATCTGAATTCAATTTCATTTTTTCTTTTATTTTACTAATAAGTTTATCATCATTACCACTCAGTATACTTATAATCTCTTTTATCATTAAAGAAATATCAATATTTTTATTTATGCAATAACCCAAGCATTCATTTATATGATAATATAAACATTCTTTTTTAGGCATAGTAACACATTTTCTCAAAGGATATAATCTATTAATTAAATTAACTACCCTTCTTGCAGCATATACATTGGGATATGGTCCAAATAAATATCTGTTTTTCTTTTTTATATTTAATTCTCTTCTAATTATAACCCTTGGATATTTTTCATTAGTTAATTCTATATATGGATAACTTTTATCATCTTTTAGAAGAATATTGTATTTAGGATTATATTTTTTAATTAAATTTAACTCTAATATAAATGCTTCAGCTTCAGTATTAGTTATAATATATTCAAAAGATTTGATTTCTCTAACTAATACAAAAGTCTTGCCAGTCACTCTACCATTAAAATAACTTCTTAGTCTGTTAGCTAAATTTTTTGCTTTACCTACATATATTATAGTGCCATATGCATCTTTCATTAAATAGCAGCCATTTTTTTTAGGTACTAAAGATAATTCTTCTTTAAACATAATTAAATCCTTTCAAGTCTTATTATACATAACAATATTTAGATAATCACTAAATACTTGCAAAAATTATAATTTAATTTATAATAAAATTAAGGGAGGTTAAAATGACTCAAATTAATGATAAAGAAGATTATTTAGTAGAAAAGCGTAGTGTGGAATCTATAAAAGAAGATATAGAAGAAAAACTTTTGAAGATGAAATTACTGGGACGTTCACTAAAGAAAGTAGAAGAATTTGATGTATATACTTCAAGAAAATTAGCAAGACAAATTCTTGAAGCCATCGCAAGCGAATATCCGGAAATTATTCTTGCTATACCCATAGTAAATTTTGATGAAGTAGTTAAACTTAGAGAAGATATGATTCTTATTCAGCAACAACTTACTTTAAGAAGAAAATATGACAGTGATTCGCTGAAAGACTAAATAAATGAACAAAATAGCTAACAGCTACACTGAAGTGAAAAGATCTAAATTTTATGGATATTTATATAAAATAAATAATGAAGATGAAGTTTTAGATATTTTGGCTAGTGTTAAAAAAGAAAATAAAAAAGCAAAGCATATAGTTTATGCCTATAAAATAGGAAATATTGAGAAAAAACATGAAGATAGGGAACCAAGTGGTACAGCCGGACTTCCTCTTTTGAATATAATTAATTTAAAAAAATTAGATGATACTCTAATTGTAGTTGTAAGGTATTTTGGGGGTGTTTTGCTGGGAAGAGGACTATTAACTAGAACATACAAAGAAACTGCTTCAAAATTATTAAATAAATATGAATAATTACTAATAAACCGTGCATAATATATAATGAGCCGCTTATTAATAAGGAGATTTAATTATCACACCATTAATATAAAAAAAAGTGGCTCTTTTTTATGTAAAAAATCTTGCTATTACATGGAATGCTCTTTTTATACCTTTAGTCATGAAATTTTCAAAAAAATTACTTGTTTTGTTGCCAAGTTTACTTAAACTGTTTGAATAGTCTTTGGCTGTAATTTCCAAATAATCTTCAATTATAATATTTTTTCCCTCTTCTACATCACTCTCAAACCTTTCTATTGCTTCTTTTGTGATTGACATCTTATTATACTGCTGATACTCGTATAAATCTGTAAGCCCTGTAAAATATATTGCAATAAATATTATAAAGAATACAAGTATTATTATTAATGTATAATTTAATTTTTTCTTACTAGTTTCCATTTTCCTTCTCCTTTATAAAACCTCCTATTATTTCTGCAACTAAATCCATAGTATTATTAACCTGCTCTATGGTATTATCAACTCCTCCGATTTCAAGTAAAATTGAATTTTCACTTAAATCTTGATTATATACTCCATTTACCCCCTTTCCGCTTTTTTTATATATTCCTCTGCTGAAACTCGGGTATTTTTTATTGAATTTTTCATTAAGTATTGTAGCTAAATTTAAATTTGGTTTATAATTTGGATTATCTAACCCTACAACAAACATTATTCTGGCATATTCTTTGCCATTTAAAGTATATAGAGTTTTATTTATTTTTGATGAATCTCTATGTATATCAATTAAATATTTAATAGTAGGTTCTTTTTTTAACATAATTTCTGCAAAATAACGACTTGCGACATAGCTATAGTTATATTTGAGCTTATTATCATTTAAATATTTTTTAATGTTTGAAGTTTCCACTATAGAAGGTATTCCCATATCAATAAATTTTTCTTTTAATATATATGAAGCTATTAACACATTAGGTTTAATACTATAATCATATAAAACTGCCATATTATATTCCTCTAACTGATGAGAATTATATAAATATACAATTGGATTATTGATTTTTATTTCACTGGGGTCTTCTACATAATCAGACTCAGAATTATCATAATTAAAGTAGTCGTCTTCCTTACTTGAAAAAACTGCCATATCATTTTTATTAATTATTTTATTTAATGATACATATATTAAGTTCTCAGGAGCAGTGATGTCTATATCCAGACTTTTAGATATAAAACTGTCCTCATTTATCATTTCATTTAATGTTGAAGTGAATAACAAATCTTTTATATTTATTTTTTCCCCATTATATAAAAGTCCCATCATAAAATAAATGGTAAAAAGAATTAAAGCGATTATAAAAAATCTTCTAATACCTGTTTTTTTTGTTTTAAATCTTTTTTTCATATTATCCCTTTTTATCAATTATATATGAGATAATATAAAAAAAATGTTGAATTATATTATTCAAGTAAAAATTTGATTTTATAAATTTATTATGGTAATATTTTAATATAATTTAAAGGAGGTAAATTATGCCAAATATTAAAAGTGCCATTAAAAGAGTTGAAAGTGCAAAAAAGCATAATATTTCTAACACCAATATAAAAACCAGTATGAAAACTGCTATTAAAAAGGTTGAAAAAGCGATATTAAATGGTGAAAAAGATATATCACAAATGCTTAAAGAGGCTTATAAAAAAATAGATAAAGCTTTAAAATCGAATATAATCAAGTCTAATACAGCATCAAGATATAAAAAGCGTTTATCAAAAATAACAGCTCAAAAATAAATGATTAAATTATTTATTTTTTTTGTATTTATAAAGTTAATCTGATATAATTCATTTATGAAACTGTTTAAAATATTAATTAAAATAATGATTTCTGTTTTTGTTGCGATTGCTATATACATGAATAAAAGTGAAATATATGGTTTTTTTAGTAACTTAATAAAAAAAGAAAATATCATAGTGTTAAAAGATGCTAATGAATATAAAAGAAAATATAATTATGATAGATTTTCCAATATAGAAAGTTTTATTCCAAACTCAATATCTGATTTAGAAAATATATTTTATAATATTTTAAATAGTGGATGGGATGACTTTATATTTTACTGTCCTTCAGAATATGAAGAGTGTGCTGATGATGTAAAACAAATAAGCTCTAATAATAAATTAATGAGTAATATTGCCGGTTATATAAGTCCATATAATTCTTTTTCTCTTATAAATACAACTGTTTCTTCTTATGGTGAAATATATGTTAAAATCAACAAGAAATACAGTGATAAGGAAATAACTGATACAAATAATAAAATTAAAAGTATAATTAATGAACTTAATATAAAAAACTTATCAATTGAAAAAAAAATAAAAGCATATCATGATTATCTAATAAAAAATGCAACTTATGATAAATCTTTTGCTGAGGGATATAAAAACGAACATCCTTCTACAAAAGCAAATGGCGCTTTAATCGAAGGCCAAGCGGTTTGTGGTGGATATACTGATTCAATGGCTATATTTTTAGATATTCTTAATATTCCTAATATTATAATATCAAGCGATACTCATACGTGGAATTTAGTTTATTTAGAAGATGAATGGCTGCATATCGATGCGACCTGGAATGATACAGAAAATAAAAATTTCGAATATGAATTTTATTTAATAAATACAGACGAACTTTTAAACATAGATACTAAAGAACATACATTTTCCAGAGTATTTTTTAAGGAGGCAAATTAAAACAGGATAAATCCTGTTTTATTAATTTTTATATCCAATTATATTATCAGTATTTTTGATTTAATACCTACTCGACTCTTTTAAATAGTTTTTCAAGTTCATATTTAGGATATTTTATAATAGTAGGTCTTCCATGAGGACAAGTATATGGAAATTCACATTCAAACAATCTTTTTATAAGCATTTCCTGTTCTTCATAAGAAATATTTGTGTTAGCTTTAACACTCGTTTTACATGCCAAGTTCATAGCAAGTCTATCATTAAATTTGACAACATCGAACTTATCTTTTAATTCATTTATTAAGTCAAATATCATCTTAATACTTTCTTCTTCATATCCTTCTTTTATCCAAGTTGGATGAGATAAAATTCTAAACGTGTTAATTCCAAACTCTTCATATCCTAAAGCAATATCTTTAAGTATATAATCATATTCTTTTATTGTTAAAGTTTCATTTTTAGTCATCTCTATATTAAATGGAATAAGTAAATTTATCGCTTCTTTATTTTTATTTTTTAAATTATTATGATATTTCTCATAATTTATTCTCTCATTAGCCGCATGAATATCAATTAAATACATGATATCTTCTTCCTGCGCTATTAAATATGTACCTAAAGCTAATCCTACTGGTTTTATTAAAGTTTTTTCTTCAAAATTATTTATTATATAACTCGTCTCATCTTCTTTAACATCAAAATTTAAAGCTATATTTTTGTATCCGGTTTTTGGTATATCATTCTCTTCCTTTTTTTCCTCTTCTATATATGCTTTGTATGTGTTATCCTCTTCATTTAATTTACCTCTTATCAAAGAAAACAGTAAATCTTCTAAAGTTTTCATTTTACTGAATTTTATATCCTGTTTGGTAGGATGTATATTAACATCTATCAAAGTAGGATCCACATCTATATTTATAACACAAATAGGATATTTATTTTCAGATAAAAATGTATGATAGGAATCTTTAATTATTCTAATTAAAGTTGGATTTTGAACTACTCTTCCATTAACTAAAATTATAATGCTATTTCTAGAACTTTTTGTAATATTTATATTAGTTATATATCCATTTATCTCGTAATCATAATTGCTTCCCTCTATTTTAATCATATTCTTACTTGTATTATATCCAAATATTTCATAGATTACTTTTAATAAATCTTTACTCCCTGAAGTTTTCAATATTTCTTTATTGTTATTATATAAAGAAAATGATATCTCAGGGTGTGATATGCTTATTTTTTCAATAACTGAAACACTTGAAGAAAGTTCTGCGTTTTCACTTTTTAAAAACTTCAATCTTACTGGAGTATTATAAAATAAATTATTTACTTCAATAATTGTTCCTTTGTGAGATACTCCTTTTTCTTTGGAAATTAATTTTCCCCCTTCAATCACTATTTTTGTTCCCTCATCGTTTTTACTAGTTTGAAGCATAACTTTGCTTACTGAGGCAATAGATGCTAAAGCTTCCCCTCTAAATCCTAAAGTATTTATAAAATATAAATCACTTTCAGTTTTGATTTTACTGGTGGCATGTCTTGAAAAAGCAAGTAGTGCATCTTCCATTAGCATACCTGAGCCATCATCTGTTATTTTAATTGTTTTGATGCCCGAATTAACTAATTCTATTTTTATATTTTTGCTTCCTGCATCTATACTGTTTTCAATTAGTTCTTTTACTACATTTGAAACTCTTTCAACAACTTCTCCCGCTGCGATTTTATTAGACAGTCCCTCATCCATTATCTTTATTATTCCCATATTAATTCCTACACCATTTTATTTCTGATATTTATTATTTCTTCACTTACCGAATATACACTAATATTAGCTGGTTTATTTATTTTAATAAAACCCAGTCCATTTATAACTATATCTTTTTTTTCTATTTTAAAGGTTTTATGTGGCAAAAACTTTAATTCTCTATTATTTTTTGTTTTACATTTCTTATATTTTAAATTATTATTCATATAGAAATTAAAACTATTTAAATGACCTTCGTTATAATCAATTCTAAGTATATCATCTATAATTATTGAATAGCCGGATTTTATTTGAAATGTTTTGACTTTTAACTCTTTATGAGGAGTTATTTTCCTTATTATTTCATTATTTAAGTAATTAGATATTGAACTTTCTTCAAATCCAGGAGTATCAATTATATTTATATCATCAATTTTTATGTTTATATATGAAACTGTAGTATTATTAATGGGACTTACACTTATAGATGGACTTATACCTTTAATAGATAAAAGTGCATTTATAAAACTACTTTTACCACTGTTTGTATTACCAACTATATGCACTGTTCTTTCATTGTTTTTTTTGAGTACATTTAAAACCTTATCGATATTGTGTTTATTTTTACTACTTATACAAAATATATTTTTTTCATCACAAAAGTTATTTTTAAAATATTTTATTATTTTTCCTTCTTTTATGCCTTTTGGTAATAAATCATATTTTGTAAGTAAAATATATTTTTTATTATTTTTAAAATATTCTAAATACTTTGTTGTATCTTCTGAAATACCAAGTACATCGATAGTAAATATAATAGTTGAATTACTTAAATTTATATCTTCTATTATCTTTTTTGTATCTATATTAATAGTTTCTTCTTTAATTTTTCCATAATGCTTCATTTTAAAACATTTTTCACAATAAAAAGAATCACCATATTTATTTTTTCTTATATATCCTAAAGTATTTGAATTTTCATATTGTAATATGGCTCCACACCCCATGCATTTTTTAGTCATAATATCTGCCTTTACAAAATAAGTCTTTTTTACTTAAAAATTTAAAAATTATTCTTTCCACCATTCTATTGAAAAATGAATTAAAAAAATCTTTTGCTCCCATTTGATTAACTAATATACTTGTAAGCCCTAGTTTATTGGCAGCATATATATCTGTTAGTAATTGATCTCCCACCGCCGCGATTTCATTTTGATTAAATTTATAATTATCCATTATTTTTAAATATTTTTTATCTTTAGGTTTTTTGGCTCCTGCACCAGCATCAACTGCAAGTCCATTTTTAAAAGGTTCCACTCTTTTTTTGCCACTGTTTGATAAAATAATGCATTTAAAGCCCATCTGTTTTATTTTAACAAAATGATTTTTTAACATTTTAGTGGGTTTATCCAATGTTGTGGGTGATATTGTATTATCTAAATCAAATATAATACACTTTATACCTGATGTTTTTAATTTTTCATAATCTATTTTATATATACTTTTTTGATATATATCTGGCACAAATTTGTCAAACATAACTTACCTCTTTTAAATCTATATTTATTATAACTATTTTTTTATTAAAAATAAAGGTTTAAAATAAAAAGCACATTTTAAGTGTACTTTTAATTTTATAAATTTTTTCTAACACAAAGTAAGTTCTTTAATTGTAGTTTTTATTTATTTTTGTTCTATCTTCTCTTTTTTTATTTTTCCTTCTATTTCTAGTCTTGCATTTTTAATTACATTTCCTGCTTGTTTTGTATCTTCTTTCAAACTGTCTATCCCAACAGAATTATTAGCAATATGTAATTCTCTGGCAGTCACTTCTCCTAAATTCGTTAAAGCAAGTCCTATATCCGAAAAATGATCTCTAACATTTGCACGGGGAGGAAGATTTTTCATGTTTCTCATTTCTTTTGCCGTATACCCAAAACCATATTTATATATTTGATTTGTTAGTATACCGTGATCTTTGTCAATTGCTCCTCGCTCTTGCCATTCATCTGTAAGTTTATTTCTATTTCTGATGCCTAATAATCTATTATCAATCCAAGTCTTACTATATCCTTTTAATTCGTAAGTATCTCTAGCTCTTTTCACAGCTAGTTCAGGGTCATTTATTTCTTCAATTCTTTCAGCTCCTACCTGTGCGAGCCACAATTTAAATGGTTCAGCTTGAGGACTGGAAATTGATTGTATAATGCGTAACATTCCTTTTGTGTTGGAACAATTCATAGATTGCATACCACCTCTTGTATCAACTTTAAGGGTATGTACAATTTGTACCCACCCTTGTGCGAGTTCTTCATCACGGATTCTCAATTTTGATATGTACTGTTTAACATCGACAGAGTTAGTTAATGCAAAAACAACATCTTCCACGACAAAATACCATTCATTTTTATGCCAAACTTTTCTTATTTCTTTATTTTCAAATAATGCCAATTTGTTTTCCACTCATTTACCTCCCTTCATAATATTTATAAACTCTTTCAAAAAATCTTATTTCATTTAGTTTCTATTTCATTTTTTCATAATTCACTTAAAACAAAAAGCACATTTTTAATGTAACACTAATTTTTTAATAACAGAATCTTCTTCTTTATAAATTTCTTCTAACACACTGATATTTGGCTTAGGCAATCTTTTCCCTTCCTGATTTTTCTTAATAGCTAAAATAAAAAATGCAAGCAAAATAATTATTGCGAATCCTATACTCATAACAGAAAACTTAATTCTTTTAAGATATTTTTTCATCTCTTCAATATCTTTAATGATTTTTTCTTCAGTCCCCATATTACCTTCTATTTCAAGGGTATGATTTTCTTTTTGTTTCATAAAATTTCTCCTTTATGTGAAATATTATAACACCATCTTTATTAAATCAATACACTTTCTAATACATATGCTCTTCATATTCAAATTCAAAGTCCAATATCTTTACTGTATCTCCTTCTTTAGCTCCAAGTATTTTAAGCTCATCATCAACACCCATGTACCTTAGTTTTCTTGCAAATCTGTATGCAGACTCATCACTGTTAAATTTTGTTTTTTTAAATAATTTTTCAAGTTCGCTTCCACTTATAACCCAAATATCATTTACCTTTTCTATTTTGTAAGGTTTTGTATTTTTAAATTCATATAAAATATAATCTTCATAATCATCTCTTTCATATATTGATTTATTTTCTATAGTTTTTAATTTTTCATTTAAAGCATACATAAGATCTTTAACACCACTTCCAGTAACTGCACTTATTTCATATATCTTTAAATCTGGATATTCATTTTTAAATTTCACTAAATTTTCTTTTGAAGATGGTAAATCCATTTTATTTGCAACAACAATTTCTTCTTTATTATATAGATTCTCATTAGTTTTTTTAAGTTCATTTCTTATAATCTTATAGTCATCTATTGGACTTCTTCCATCAACAGAAGCCATATCCAATATATGACATATTATTTTAGTGCGAGATGCATGCTTTAAAAATTTATATCCAAGGCCTGTTCCTTCACTTGAGCCTTCAATTAATCCAGGAAGATCGGCAATTACAAAACTATGCCTACCAACTTTTACAACTCCTAAATTTGGGCTTAATGTTGTGAAATGATATTCTGCGATTTTGGGCTTTGCAGCACTGACAACAGAAACAAGAGAACTTTTACCTACTGAGGGAAATCCAACTAATCCTACATCTGCAAGCAGCATTAATTCGCATTTAATGATTTTTTCTTCACCAGATTCTCCATTTTCACTGGTTAGAGGTGCTTTATTTCTGTTTGTTTTAAAAGCGGCATTTCCCTTTCCGCCTTTTCCACCTTTAGCAATTATACAAGATTCTCCCTCATGAGTTAAATCACAGATAACAAGATTAGTTTCAGTGTCTTTTATAGATGTTCCTGCAGGTACTTTTATAATCATTTCTTTGGCAGAATATCCGGTTTTGTCATTACCAGAGCCATTATTTCCATTTTCCGCTTTA
>CAZBKY010000018.1:12353-15345 GCA_964492595.1 uncultured Muribaculaceae bacterium | reverse complement strand
TTTTTATAATATAAAACTGGGAAGATTAACAAATTTTACCGAAAAACTTTATGCTTAACATTATACGTGATATAATTATAATCGAGGTTAAGCATGACAGAGTATAATGAGAAATCAATTAAAATACTAGAAGGTTTAGAAGGTGTTAGAAAAAGACCTGCTATGTATATAGGCAGTACTGACAGAAGAGGACTTCATCATTTGATATGGGAAATTGTAAATAACAGTATAGATGAAGCAATGAATGGTTTTGGAAATAAAATAACAGTGACACTTCATAAAGATGGAAGTGTATCTGTTCTTGATGAGGGAAGAGGCTTACCTATCGGACTTCATGAAAGTGGTAAAAGTACTCCAGAAGTCATATTCACAATTCTTCACTCTGGAGGAAAATTTGAAAGTGGTGGATATAAAGTATCTGGAGGGCTTCATGGAGTAGGAAGTTCTGTTGTCAATGCTCTTAGTTCATGGATGAATGTGACAATACACAGAGAAGGTAAAATATCTGAAATTAAATTTAAAAATGGCGGTAAGATAGAAAATCCGTTAAAAACAATTGGAACTTCAAAAAAAACCGGTACTACTGTAAGATTTATGCCCGATGATGAAATATTTTCTACAACAAAATTCAGTTATACAATGGTTTGTGAAAGAATGCAGGAAAATGCATTTTTAACTAGTGATTTAACTATTGAAGTTATAGATGAAGAAGATAATAAAAGTGCATTGTTTCATTATGATAATGGGATTTTGGCATTTGTTGAATATATTAATGATGGCAAGATGCCTATACATAAAGTAATAGATATTCATGGAGAGAAAAATGGAATTGTTGTAGATGTCGCGATGCAGTATACTGAAAGTTATAATGAAAATATATTATCTTTTGTAAATAATGTAAAAACTTCTGATGGAGGAACTCATGAAATTGGTTTTAAAACAGCTTTAACTAAAGTATTTAATGAATATGTTAAGTCAAATAATTTATTAAAAGGTAAAGATAGTAATTTAGATGGTTCTGATATTAGAGAAGGGTTAACTGCTATTATAAGCTTAAAAATACCTGAAGATATTCTTCAGTTTGAAGGTCAAACAAAAAACAAGCTTGGTAGTCCAATAGCTAAAAGTGTTGTGGAGAGTCTTGTTTTTGAAAAATTAAGTTATTACTTGGAAGAAAATAAAGAAAGTGCCACTAAAATAACTGACAAAGCACTTAAAAGCAAAATTGCCAGAGAAGCAGCAAGGAAAGCAAGAGAGGAAGCAAGAGTTGGAAAAAGCAAAAAAAGCACTGAAAAAATATTGCTGGGAAAACTAACTCCCGCTGGAAGTAAAGATTCTAAACTAAATGAATTATTTTTAGTTGAAGGCAATTCTGCGGGAGGTACAGCTAAAAGTGGAAGAGATAAAACTCATCAGGCAATACTGCCACTTAGAGGTAAAGTAATAAATAGTGAGAAAACAACTATAGGAGAATTACTTAAAAATGAAGAGATTAAAATGATTATTCACGCTATAGGAGCTGGGTTTGGTCCGGAATTTTCTCCTCAAGATTCTAATTATGGAAAAATAATTATAATGACAGATGCTGATGATGATGGCGCTCATATCCAAATACTTTTATTAACCTTCTTTTATAGATATATGAGGCCTTTAATTGAAAATGGCATGCTTTATATAGCGAGACCTCCTTTATATTTAGTGACATATGGAAAGGATCATAAATATTTTAATACAAATGAAGAATTGAGTGAGTTTAGAAATAATTATAAAGGTAATTTTAAAATTCAAAGATACAAAGGACTTGGTGAAATGAATGCAGATCAGTTATGGGAGACAACAATGGATCCTATTAACAGAAGTATTATAAAAGTAAGTATAGATGATGCTCATTTAACTGAAAAAAGAGTCAGTGTTTTAATGGGCGAACAGGTTGAGCCTAGAAAAGAATGGATCGAGGAAAATGTAGATTTTTCTTTAGAAGATGATTATAGGGAGAATTTGTAATGAACAAGAAAAATGAAAAAACACTGGTAGAAAAAATATTTGATTATTCTTTAGAAGAAATAATGGGGGATAGATTTGGAAGATATTCTAAATACATTATTCAAGATAGAGCTTTACCTGATATAAGAGACGGATTAAAGCCGGTTCAAAGAAGAATTTTATATTCAATGTATAAAGATAAAAACACATATGATAAACCTACAAGAAAAAGCGCAAAAAGTGTTGGTAATGTAATGGGACAGTATCATCCACATGGTGATACATCCATTTATGATGCTATGGTGCGTATGAGTCAAAACTGGAAACAAAGAGAAATTCTAATCAATATGCAGGGAAATAATGGCTCAATAGATGGAGACCCTCCTGCCGCAATGCGTTATACCGAGGCAAGACTCTCTAAAATAAGTAATGTATTATTAAAAGACATTGAGAAAAACACTGTTTTAATGGCTCCGACTTTTGATGATGAGGCTTTAGAACCTACAGTTTTACCTGCTAACTATCCAAATATGCTTGTTAATGGGGCAACTGGTATATCTGCAGGATATGCTACAAATATACCCCCTCATAATTTAGGAGAAGTTATAGAAGGTGTTATTAAAAGAATAGACAGTCCAAATTCAAGACTTGAAACTATTATGGAATTGGTAATTGGACCAGACTATCCCACCGGAGGAACAGTTGAAGGAAAAGAGGGTATAACATCTGCTTATAAAACTGGAAAAGGGAAAGTAATACTTAAATCAAAATATGAGTTTATTAAAGAAAAAAATGTAGAAAAGCTAGTTATTACAGAGATACCTTACGATACTTTAAAGTGTAACATTATAAAAAGGATAGAAGAGATTAGGCTTGATAAAAAAATAGATGGAATATCAGAAGTAAGAGATGAGACAGATAGACATGGGCTTAGAATAGCAATAGATTTAAAATCTGGTGCTAACAAAGAAGCAATACTGAATTACTTATTAAAAAACACAGATTTACA
>CAZBKY010000018.1:0-12343 GCA_964492595.1 uncultured Muribaculaceae bacterium | reverse complement strand
AATCAGATAAAAATGATAATCTTAGAATAGTAATAGATTTAAAAAAAGATGCCAATAAAGATTTAATAATCAATTATCTTTTGAAAAACACTGATTTACAGATAAATTATAATTTTAATATGGTTGCGATAGTAAATAGAAGACCTAAAACTTTAGGGCTTTTAGAAATGCTTGATGCTTTTATAGTTCATAATAAAGAGGTAATAACCAAGAGAACCAGATTTGATTTAGATCATGCTGGGATGAGAAAACATATTGTTGATGGGTTTATAAAAGCTCTTAGTATTTTAGATGAAATTATAAAAATTATTAGAAAAAGTAAAGATAAAGAGGATTCAATATTAAATTTAATAAATGCATTTGAGTTTTCAAGACTTCAATCTGAGGCGATTGTCAACATGCAATTATATAAATTAAGTAATACGGATGTTACACAGTTAGAAAAAGAGTTGGAATATCTAATAACTTTAATTAAAGAGCTGAGTGAAATATTGGAGAATGATGACAAATTTAAAAATGTAATGAAAAGTGAATTAAGAGAGATAAAAAAAGAATATGCAAACTCTAGAAGAACCCTTATCAAAGATGAGGTAAGTGAAATTGTAATAGATGAAGTTGATCTTGTAAGCAAAGATGATTATATAATTTGCGTTTCCTCTTCTGGATATATTAAAAAAATATCTTTAAAATCCTTTAATACAAACTCTAATGATACTCCCGGCCTGAAAGAGGGAGACTATATAGAAGCTTTATATAAATTAAATAATTTAGATACTTTGATATTATTTACAAACAAGGGAAATTATTTATATTTACCTGTTAGAAATATAGGAGAGTTTAAATATAAAGATATTGGAAGTCATATAAGTAATTGGATTAGTATACCTGAAGGGGAGATAGCTATTAAGTCTTTAGTTGTTTCTAAAAGTGATGACTTCATAATAACAGCATTTACTAAACTAGGTATGGTAAAAAAGATGAATATTAAAGACTTTGATGTTTCAAGATATTCAAAACCGATAACAATGTTTAAATTAAAAGAAAATGATGAGCTTCTTAGTGTGTCTTTATCCTGTGGGAAAGAAGTGGTATTGGCAACAAAAACAGGTTATGTGCTTAAATATGATACTTCAGAAATTCCAATCGTTGGTTTAAAAACAAGTGGTGTAAAATCAATTAAATTAACAGACAAAGATGAAGTGGTAGGCGCATTTGTATTAAATCCAGAAAAAGAGTATTTGACAATATTTACCGACAAAAATACCGCTAAAAGAATTAAAATATCAGATATATTTAAAACCAGCCGTGCTAAAAAAGGTTCTAAAATAATAAACTCACCAAAATCAAAAATATATTCAATCTTAAAATGCTTTAATTCTTCATCTAAAACCATATATGGATTGATTAGAGGGGATATGGCCTATATCAAATCAAGTGATATAAATATTATGGATAAAAACAGTGTGGGAAGTGTAATTTCTAAAAAGAATATAACAGATGTATTTAAAGTTAGTGCATTAAAAGTAATAAATAATAAAGATAATGTAATAAAAAATACCGAAGAAATAGAAAAGCTAGAAGATATCTCATCAATTCAAAAAGAAGTAAAAGAGAAAAAACTAACCATGAGTGATTTCTTTGATGAATTTAAATTATAAAAATTTGAAAAATCGCATATTATATCATAGGTGATTTGCTTGAAAAGTAAAGAAGAATTTAAAATATTTGTAAGTAAATATCCTTCTTTTGCATCACATGTAAAAGAAGGTAAGACATCCTGGCAGAAATTATTTGAATTATATAATTTATATGATGAAAAATCTAATATATGGGATGAATATAAAAAAGACATAGTGAGAAGTGCCCCTGCAACATCTTTATCTTTATCAAGTATTTTAAATAGTTTGAAAGGAATAAATCTTGATAGTTTTCAAAATAATTTAACAAGTATACAAAAAGCTGTATCACTTATGGAAGAGTTTACTAGAAAAGAAGATAAAAAAGATGGGCAAAAATCTAAGCCTAAAGATAATGAAAATATTGATAGATTTTATAGTGATTAAAATGAGATTTGATATTCAATTAAAATTAAAAGAAAATCCTTTATATATAAAGTTTATAAGAGAAAACTCTTACTGGTATAAAACACTGAATAGAAACCCCGATATGTTTAATAATATGGTTTCTGAAATGAAAGAAAAATATAAAATAAGAACGACTGATAAAATCAATAATATAGTGGATGGTGTAGATTTAATAACTAAATTTTTAAAGGTAACCAGCGAATAAAACTTAAATACTTCTTTTTAGGGTTTTGATTTTGTATCCTAAACTTTCTAAGTATTTATAATATTTTTCAAAATTTTCTTCTTCAAGACTTTCTCTATGTTTTTTCATTATTTCAATTGTGGGTTTAACCTCATTGTTTATCAAGGGTCTAAAATTTCTTGAAAATCCGTATGATAAATAATCATAAGCTTTATTTATCAAAGCATTGAAATAATTATAATTTATTTTTCCTAAAGTGTTTATCAAATAATTTTTATTAAGTGTTATTCTTGATCTTATTATTTCATTTTTAAAACTTTCGTAAAATTCATAAATAGCGTATCTAATTTCATCATATATTGAACTTGAGTTCTTAAAAAATGAGAAATCTTGGATAATATTCCCCCCTAGATTTTTAAAAATTTCATATATTTTGTTTTCTTCGATATCTGTAAATATTTCATCTAGTATAACTTCATTACGAGCCATTCCTATAATATCAATCCCCGCTTTATTTACAGGAATATATTCATCTTTTAAAACTCCTATAATATTTCTCATTATTGAATGGATTAATTCATGTATTACGGTACGGTCCGTATTAATAAATAATGGAATATACACTTTTCTTTTAGGCTGTCCATTAACTAGAACAAAATTTTGACAAGTGTATGTATTGTTAATATATTCTTTTAATTCCATCATTTCCATTTCAGTAAAATCTTGAGTTTTCCCTGTAGTATATATGATATTAGGAAGTACAGATTTTCTTTTATTTCTTTTTTCTTTTTTTACTTCATATGTTAATCCCACATATAAGTTATAAAGATTAAAAAAATTTTCTGATAATATGTCTTTATCATTTTTTAAAGATTTCAGCTTAATAAGATCATCAGAAATATAAAATATAAATTCAGTTTCGCTTATATTTTGTTTATTAATATCTCTATATTCTTCCCCATAGTAAATAACAAAAGATTCTATTAAAATATTTATAGATCTTTTCAAATTTTCTTCAATAATTTTAGAAATTTTTTCTTTCACAAAAGCCCTCCAAAGTTTTTATAAATATTTTTTAATAATAGAAATTATTGGGAATTATTGTATTTTATATTTCCTTTTTAAAACATTTAATTGAGAGTTTATATCACATAATATTTTAAATTGTTCTTCAAACAGTCCATAAGAGTAAAAATTATCGAAGTAAAATTGTATTGATTGTAATAATTTTAAGTAAGATTGTTCGGCTATTTCATAAATATATTCATAATTTTGATTAGTATCCAGTTCATGAAAATCTTTCAAATATATAAAACTTGGTTTTGAATGATATGTTTTTCCGCATGGATTGTTGGCAATCATATTTGGCCCCAAGTAAAAGTAGTCTTTCTTACCAATTGCTTTAGTTTTACTGGTACAAGCACATACAACATAACTTACAGGAGAACATCCGACAATAACACAAGGTCTGCCTTCATAAGAGCCGTGTTCATCAGGAACGATATAACCACATTCTCTTTGGAATTTTAAACCTTTAATTAAAATGATATCTCCATTTTTATATTTCATAGCTATTTCTCCTTGAGTAGTTATATATTTTAACAAAAAATAATTTAAATTTCAACTCTAATTTGCTATAATAATAAAGTGATTTATATGGAACAAAGTAAAATAAGAAATTTTTCGATAATAGCACATATTGACCATGGAAAAAGTACTTTAGCAGATAGAATACTTGAAAAATGTGGTGCAGTAAGCGAAAGAGAGAAAAAAGATCAGATATTGGATAACATGGACTTAGAACGTGAACGTGGTATTACTATCAAATTAAATGCAGTTGAGCTTTTATATAAAGGATATACTATGCATTTAATAGATACCCCCGGACATGTTGATTTTTCATATGAAGTAAGTAGAAGTATGTCATCTTGTGAAGGGGCACTTTTAGTTGTAGATGCTACACAGGGAATAGAGGCTCAGACACTTGCCAATCTTCATCTGGCTCTTGATAATAATCTCAAGATAATACCAGTTATAAATAAAATAGACTTGCCCGCTGCTGACGTGGAGAGGGTAAAAATAGAATTATGTGATTTAATTGGTTTTGAAGAGAGTGAAATCATACTCTGTTCTGCTAAAACAGGAGAGGGTATAGATGATTTACTGGATGCTGTAATAAATAGAGTGCCGAGTCCAGTATCCTCTTGTAATAACTTAAGAGCATTAGTATTTGATAGTTACTATGATTCATATAAGGGTGTTGTTTCGTTAATTAGAGTGTTTGATGGAGAAGTATCTTTAGGCGATGAAATAAAAATGATTTCAACAGGCAAATCTTATGAAGTATTAGAACTTGGAAAACATACACCAAAGGAAAAGAAACTAAATAGCTTAACTTCTGGTGAAGTCGGATATTTATCTGCAGGAATTAGAAGTATAGAGGATGTTAGAGTAGGAGATACAATTACTTTGTCCAAAGATAAAATAGATGCACTTGCGGGTTATAAGGCAATGAAACCTATGGTATATTCAGGGCTGTACCCAATAGATTCATCTAAATATAATTTACTAAAAGAAGCTTTAATGAAATTAAAGTTAAATGATGCTGCCTTAACGTTTGAGCCTGAAACATCAACAGCTTTGGGGTTTGGCTTTAGATGTGGATTTTTAGGTCTTCTTCATATGGAAATAATAGAAAGTAGAATAGAAAGAGAGTTTAATATTGATTTAATTGCAACTTCTCCTTCAGTTATTTATGAAGTTGAGCTTACAGATAGAAGCATTATATTTGTAGATAGTCCAAGTAAAATGCCTGATCCAATAAGAATATCATCTATAAAAGAACCATTTGTTTTAGCTAAAATATTTATACCTAATGAATATGTGGGTCCTATAATGGAATTATGTCAGGATAAAAGAGGAGTATACAAAGCTTTAGAATATATAGACAGCAAAAGAGTGACTTTAAGTTATGAAATTCCTTTATCAGAAATAGTTTATGATTTTTTTGATAAATTAAAGGGATCTTCTAAAGGATATGCTTCACTGGACTATGATTTTATAGGTAATAAAGAGAGTAAACTTGTTAAAATGGATATATTATTAAATGGAGATATAATAGATGCACTAAGTGTTATAGTTCATAAAGACTTTGCATACAAAAGAGGAAGAGTTGTAGTAGAGAATTTAAAAAAGATTATCCCGAGACAAATGTTTTCCGTTCCTATTCAAGCGGCATTCGGTTCAAAAATAATAGCCAGAGAAGATATCCCAGCTATGAAAAAAAATGTATTAGCAAAATGTTATGGAGGAGATGTCTCAAGAAAAAGGAAATTACTGGAAAAACAAAAAGAAGGCAAAAAAAGAATGAAACAAATTGGAAGTGTTTCAATCCCTCAGGAAGCTTTTTTATCAGTACTTAGCATGGATAGGAGTGAATAAAAATGATAGAAATAACAAATCCTTCTCACAATGTAATTTTATTAGAAGATGTCAGAGATTTGGGTAGAACTTTTAAGATGTCTTATTATGATTCAAAACTTATATGGTCTATAGAAACTAAAAGTCCTATTAAAATATTTATAATTCCAAGCGATAATGTTGAGTTATATAATATTTTCAATAAATTTATATTTGATATTAAATATTCTCAAATATATAGAACAGATTTTTGCGAAGATAATTATGATACCTTAAATTATCTTAATATTGGATCTTTAGAATATAATTTAGTTTATGAAAATGAAGATGGTGAAGATATGATAAGTGTATATGATGAAGTTGATGAATATCCAACTCAAATGATAAAAATTTTCAACAGCAACAATGAAATATTAATTGCTTTTAACCCAATAAATTCTGATAAAATAGATGTTGTGATTAAAACATCTGAGTCAATAATTGGAGATTTTTATATGCCATTTTTAAGGCTGTTTGAAGCATTACTGGATAGTGAAAATCTTAAACAGGTAAGAAGAAGGCAATTAAAACTACAAGGGGAACCATCAACCCTCTAATTATTAGTACAATATCAACTTAATTTGAAATATTAAACTTTTAAAACGATAAAAAAGGTGGTAATATTAGAATAGAAATAAGTGAAATAAATAAAGGAAAATTATGAGTAGTAGATATAAAATTTTTAATACATGTTCCACCCTCAAAAAATTATTTTTTGTTTTATTATTTCTAACATTTTCTTTTTATTGTGCTGGGTTAACTATTAAAGTTTCTGAGTATATTTATTTAAAAAAAGAAAATAAAATTTTAATAAAAGATTTAAAAGAAATATTAAGGGATATAAATCATTATTCTTATACTAATGGTTTGCTTGACAATAAGGTAGAATTAATAAAGGAAGAAAATAAAATTTATATTGAAGAATATCAAAGGTGGGAAAAGTGGAATCAGGAAATAATAGAATATTTAAAATAATATTAATTGTTTTGTTTTTGATATTTTTAATGGGTAATATTTATTTTTACTTTATTATTGAAAAATTAGAAGCTGAAAATAAAGAAATTAAAACAAATTTATCTATTTATAATGAAGATTTATCTAATATGATTGGGACTAACGAACAAATCAATGAGGATATACATTTTTTTGAAAAAATGGTGGTTAATATTTCAGTTAAAAAGCAAGAATATTTTAACAATATCAGAGAATTAGAACAAAAAATATTGAAAAATGAAACAAAGATTAAAATCGCTTACCTGACTTTTGATGATGGCCCTTATAATTTAACAGATGAATATTTAAAAGTTTTAAAAGATAATGATGTTAGAGCAACATTTTTTGTTTTAGGAAAACCATCAAAATTTGTTTTTTATAAAAAAATAATAAATGATGGTCATACTATTGGCAATCATACCTATTCGCATAGAATTCGTAAAGGAATTTATAGAAGTTCAGATGCATTTATAAAAGATGTAGTTAAACTGGAAAATTATTTATATGATAATTTTGGAATTACAACTGATATTGTAAGATTTCCAGGTGGTTCTTCTCAAGCGGGGAGCTTGAAAAAAACAATTGTTGATAAACTACATAATATAGGATATGGATATGTTGACTGGACAGCACAAACAGGGGATGGAGTAAGCTCAAAGATAAAAGCATATGATCAATTTGTAAAAACACTTAAAGGTAGAAAAATAGCTGTAGTTTTAATGCATGATTATAGCCGAGTAACACTAGCTGATTTACCTAAAATTATTGAATATTTAAAAAGCCATGATTACGTTATGCTTCCATTGTTTAAAGATAGTGTTATGATTAAATAACTTTTTTATTTTATTATAATTTTGCTAATTATACATATTTTTTTTATTGTAAATTAAATGATAAGCATATGTTAAGTAGCATTTAATACTAAAAATTGATATACTTTGTATGTGATTAGTATGAGAAGTGTATATATTCATATTCCTTTTTGTAAAAGTATTTGCTCTTATTGTGATTTTCCAAAAGTATTACATAATGATTCATGGGCAGATATTTATTTGCAGGCTTTAGAAAATGAAATAAAAGAAGTTTATGAAAATGATGAAGTTAGCTCTTTATATATAGGTGGAGGTACTCCTTCTTCATTATCTACTCTAAATTTAAAAAAATTATTTGAAATTTTAAAGGTATTCAAAATATGTGATAACTTTGAATTCACTTTTGAAGTGAATGTTGATGATATAACCGAGGAGCTTTGTGACATTTTAAAAGAAAATAAGGTAAATAGGGTAAGTGTTGGGGTAGAGAGTTTTAACAAATGTAATCTTAAATTTTTAAATAGAAAGCATACTAAAAAAGAGATATATAAAAATATTAAATTATTGAAATTAAACAATTTTGATAATATAAATATTGATTTAATTTATGCACTTCCAATAGAGACATACACTACATTTAAGTCTGATTTAAATAATATATTGAAGTTAGATGTTCCTCACATAAGTGCATATTCTTTAATTATAGAAAATCACACTGTTTTAAAAAATAACAATATTAAAAATATTGATGAAGAAACTGATTACAAAATGTATAAACATATATGTAAAAAACTCAAAAATAAAGGTTATACTCATTATGAGGTAAGCAATTATTCAAAACCAGGTTATGAAAGTATTCATAATCTAACATATTGGAATAATAAAGAATATTATGGATTCGGGCTGGGTGCGATGGGATATATAAACAATGTGAGATATGAAAATACAAGAAGTTTAAATAAATATATTAATAATAATTACAGACTGGATGAATGTATTGTTTCAAAGAAAGAAGAAATGGAAAACGAATTAATAATGGGACTTAGAAAATTAAAAGGTATAGATATATTTGAATTTTATCAAAAATATGAAATAAATATTCAAGATGCCTTTGATATTAAATCCGCCTTAAAGGAGAAGTTAATTGTTGTTAAAGATAGATATTTAATGATACCGGAAGATAAAATATATATAATGAATGAAATTTTAAATACTATAATAAAATAATTGAATTTTATTCTATAAATATGTTATAGTTTTAATGAACCCAAGGAGTATGAAATGAAGGTAATAAAAATAACATCTCCAGGATGTTCCTCATGCATTTTTATAAATAAAATACTTGAAGAAATCCAAGAGTTAGAAATAGTATCCTACGATTATTACGAAGATAATGAAATAGTTAAAGAGCTTAATATAGGAAGAGTTTTGCCCGTTTTAATATTTATAAATAACGGAAAAGAAGTTGCAAGATTATCTGGGGAACACACTAAAAAGGAAATTCTTGAAATAGTTAATGGTGCTGTATGAAAAAAATAATATTTATAATACTTAGTCTGTTTATATTTTTTTGCATAGATATACATGCAGAAGAAAAAACAAATATATATTTGTTTTATAGAGAAGATTGCCCTCGTTGTCACGAAGAAATTGAATATTTAAATACCTCAGATTTAAAAAATTATAATCTTATTTTACTTTCTGTAGAGGAAAAAGAAAATAGGAAATTATATGAAAAAGTACAAGATTTGCTTAACAAACCTTCTAATGGAGTTCCATATTTATTAATTGGAGGAAGAAGTATTGTTGGCTTTGATAAAAATATTACCCCTACAATTATTAATGAAGTTTTATCAAAAGATAACACCTGTGATGTAGTAGATTCTATAAATAATAATGAAAAAATGATAAAATGTGATAATAGTAATATATCAAACTATAGCATACCTCTACTGGGAAATATAAATCCGAGAAATATATCATTAACCTTAATAGCTATAATTATGGGTTTTGTTGATGGATTTAATCCCTGTGCTATGTGGATACTTATATTTTTAATATCTTTGTTAATAGGTATAAAAGATAAGAAGAAAGTTGTAATACTTGGCAGTTTGTTTCTTATATCATCTGCTATAAGTTATTTATTATTTATGAAATCATGGATTAGTTTATCAAAATTTTTAAATACTATTAAATATTTAAAAATATTTATAGGCTTATTTGCAGTATTGTTTGGTTTCATGAATATAAAAAATTATTTTAAATCAAGAAAAAGTGATACTGGATGTGAAGTTGTAGATGACAAAAAAAGATTTAAAATAATATCAAAAATAAAAAGTTTAGTTAAGGAAAAAAATTATTTTATTTTAATAATGGGAATTATTGCTTTAGCTATGGTGGTAAATGTTATTGAACTTACCTGTTCTTTAGGTCTACCGGTAATATTCAGTGAAATATTGAGTTTAAACAATTTGAATGGTGTTAAAGAAAACATGTATGTATTAATTTATATTTTCTTCTATATGCTTGATGATTTAGTAATATTTTTAATAGCTGTTTTCACTTTTAAGGTATCCGCGATATCTAATAAATATACTAAGTATTCTCATTTAATAGGAGGATTGTTATTATTTTTAATTGGAATTCTTATTATATTTAAACCCAGTTGGCTTATGTTTGAGTTTTAAAAAATTACTTCAAAAAAGTAATTTTTATATAAACATTTTTTACCCAGAATTTAGCCAATAAAGTTTCTCATTGAAGACTAAATCGTGTAAACTTTTAAAAAAATTTTAATTCTTAAAAAATTCTAAAAAAATTAAAAAGACTTTATCTAAATTTAAATTTGAATTTACAAATATTTGAAAATTCAAAAATATTATTGGGACTTCATTTCATATTGGCGGAGCAGGAGAGATTTGAACTCTCGCACCAGTTTCCCAGTCTACACCCTTAGCAGGGGCGCCTCTTCAGCCACTTGAGTACTGCTCCGTGATTACTCAAATATGATACTATATTTTCGGGATAATGTCAATTTTAATGTTTACAAATATATAACAATATTATAAAATATAATTGGTGATGATATGAATAACAAAAATGGGTTTACATTGGTAGAATTATTGGCTGTATTAATGATATTAGCTGTAATTATGGTATTTATAGTTCCAAAAGTTTTAAAAACTTATAATGAAAACGATACTAGACTTACCGATTTTCAAAAAAAACTATTGACAGATGCAGTTGAACTTTATATAAATGATACTTGTTTAAATCCTATCAATAACACTTATATTTGTGATTTTTCAACTGTAAAAGATAAAAAAGGAAATATTATTATATCTAATACTGTAATCAGTTTAGAAGATTTTTTACTAAAAGGTTATCTAGATTCAAAAGGAAAATTAGTTGAATGTGAAGGAAATATTTATATAAATAATAATGAAGTGGACATATCTGAAATAAATTGTTCATCTTAGAATTAATATAAAGGTAAAAAAATGGAAAGACTTATCAATAAAATAATAAGAACTATGAAAAAAAAGTATGTCATTATTACTTTGATTTTTACATTACTAATAATAATTCTTGGGGGGACTTATAGTTATTGGTCAACAGAAGCTGGGTGGAGGCTTGCATCTGAATTAAAATTTAGTGCTTTGTATTATACATTAAAAGTAAATGGTACAACTACATCTATTATAACATCTGATGCCAATTCTGGAACAGTATATTATAATATTGAAATAACAAGCTTAAATGAACTTAATACAAGATATTTACTAACATATTCGAGTAATGTAAGTGAAGTAACTGTAAAAGTTTCATCTTTATCCATTAATGATTCAAATGGAATAATTGGAGTGTATGCATCGGGTAGCGGTACAGGTATTAGAAGAATAGTAAGAATAGCCGTTAAAAACAATACTGCAAATGGTGCCACAATTACATTATCTGTTGAAGGAGGATATACTTGGAATAACGATTCAGATATAGAAATTAAAAATGGTTATACTGCTGTTAATGAGATATATGATGAAAAAAGTACTTTAAATTACGGTTTAACACTAGCTGAGGAAGTAAATATAATATTAAACTGCACTCCTACAGCAACTCAACCTTGTTTATTTAAAGAAAATTCAAATAATAATTATGTGAATTATAGTAATAAAATTTGGAGAATAATAGGCTCATATTTGATAAGTGGTGAATATGTAGTTAAATTAATATTAGAAGACTTATTGGAAACTAATAGTACTTATTCAAATGTAAATAATAGTCTCACTTCGTTTTATAATACTCTTTCAAATACAAATTTGATAAGAACATCTTCTCCTTTTACCTGCACAGGAACAACCACTATAAGTTGTGGTGGTAGCCAAAATATAGGATTAATATCGAAGCCTGAATATAATTTAATAGGGTCAGAAAATTCATATTTATATACCAAACCCAATAAAAGTTATTGGACAAATACAGAAAGTGAGTCTGGGAAGCATTTCATCGGAACAAGTAGAGGAGTATCCTCGTTTTTTTCTACATATTCTGCATATATAAAACCAAGTATATATCTAAAAATGAATGTTGTAAAAATTCCAAATACTTTAGGGAGTATTTCTAATCCATATACTTTAGCTTTTGGATATACATTGATAGTTGATACAGAATTAGAAAATATTAATTTTATATCAGGGGGCTATTATGGAAGTGCAGTTGATTATGATATTGCTTCTTTAATACAATGTAATAATATAGCTGTAGTAACTGGAAATGTAAGTATTAACTTAACACAAAATACATTAAAAATGGGA
>CAZBKY010000017.1:4783-16478 GCA_964492595.1 uncultured Muribaculaceae bacterium | reverse complement strand
TCATCGCAACAATGGTTTCTAAATTCGGAGTTCTTGTTCCTTTTTCATAACAACAAATGCTTGCTTTAGTTAAACCCAATAATTTCCCCAATTCTTCCTGAGTTAATTTTTTGTTTCTTCTTAATTCTTTTAACCGAGCCCCATTCATAAGTATCTACCTCAAAAATATTATAGAACAAAAAAAATAAAGCGCAGAAAAATCAACTATTAGTAAATTATTTCGAAATAAAAAATATTATTTTTTAGATAATATTCTTTCTTTGTATTTTCCTTTTTTTATACATAAGTTATAGTTTTCAAAGTTTTCATCTGGTATTATCCCCGCTAAAGAGATTCTATAACTTATATCTTCTATTGGAAACTTTAAATCAATATTTA
Organism: uncultured Muribaculaceae bacterium; assembly: GCA_964492595.1. GTDB lineage: Bacteria > Bacillota_I > Bacilli_A > RF39 > UBA660 > CAYNFP01. Next base: position 16,100 of record CAZBKY010000017.1, on the reverse strand, counting down.
TTTGCTTTAGAGTCTCTATTAAATTTACTCCCAAAGCTTCGGGCCACGTTGTTACGATGTATTCAGGATATAATATATTAAATTTTGCAATAAATTGTTTATGATTTTTTTTATCAGTTCCCTGCCAATATCTAGAGTTAATTAATTGATTATGTGTCCAGTTTGGATGAAGTTTTCTCATTTTTTCTAAATGAGATTTAATATTAAAGAAGGTTATAATAGCATATATATCTTTATTCATATCGTAAATTTCATTAAACATTTCTATATTTGGAGGACATCCAGCTTTTTTCCCATAATTAGGACACCCATTAGGATGATTGTGATATGGTTTTGTGCATAATGATCTTGGAGATATGCAAGTATTTTTATTACCACAATTAAAACAATCTTGTTTTTTCCCTTTTATTAAACAAGATGGATAAATAATAATTGGTTTTACTTTTTCAATATACATATTAATCACAATCATATATTATCACGAATTATTTAAATTTCAATAAAAAAACTTTATAAGTTCTAAATTTACTCAATTACATCGCCTTGGCTGCATCCTGAAGCGATTTTTAAAAGTTTATCAAAAAATACTTCAAAATAGTGTGTTGCATATGTCTTTTTTGTTTTTGTATCATAATCAATAAAATTCAAGAAAAAGTATGCGCGATCCGTTCCTTCAGAAAAATAGCTTATACCTGATAATTGTGTTCTTTCATTTGTTTTTTCATACATTTTACTTACTTTATATATATGGTGCCTCGCATCCATTACTTACATTTTTTAATTCATTATTTGTTGCTTCTATTTTATATGTATAAACATTTGGTAGTATTTTAACTTCTGTTCCAAACAATATTAAAGGTTTTAAATATGGGGTATTACTTTTCCTATAGTTATATAATAATAAAGAACAGTGTGTTTATAAATTTTCTTTTTCATGGATCCTCCAAGAGATAACTATATCACGTATAAAATCTTTATTTCTTTAAGGAATTACTCTCAAAGCACACCCTATACACAAAAAGAAGAATTATTCATCTTCTTTTTGTTTGCTAGATAGAAATGTCACTTTTTCTGCAATAACTTCAACATAATATTTCATTTCTCCATTTTTTTCAACTGAATTAGTTTGCAGCCTTCCTTTAACTCCGACAACATCGCCTTTTTTACAATATTCGCAAGTGCTTTCAGCAACACCGTTCCATAAAATACAACTTATAAAATCAGTTTCATATATTCCGTTCATATTTTTGAAACTTCTATTTACTGCAACTACAATTCTTGTTCTCTTTTTACCGCTTTCAGTTTCAAATAATTCAGGTTCCTTTGTAAGTCTGCCTACAAATACAACTTGATTAAGCATATCTTTTTCCTCCTTTCCAAAGAATGATATCACATACAAAAATCTTTTTCTTTTGGTAAAATTGAAAAATAAAAGAGAAAACATACAAATATTAAATAATTAATAAGCTCAAAATAAAAAAGTGGATTTAATTTTTTATATTAAAATCCAAATTTATACAAAATATCGTTTTTTTAAAATTATTTATTTAGCAAAACTGTATAGGTTTTTTTTATCTTTGAGAGCGTCAATAAGCAAGTCTATTTCTTCATAAGAATTATAAAAATATAAACTTATTCTTACAGTATCCTCAAATGAGGCTTCTTCTTTTAACATTTTAGCACAGTGTGCTCCACTTCTTACACATATATTTCTACTGTTTAGATATAGTCCTAAATCTCCAGATAATATATCATCTGCATTTATTAACACAATAGATGCCTCACTTTTTTTATTAAATATCTTTATATAAGGAATTTCTTCTATTCTTTTTATCAAATAATTCTTTAAATACATTTCGTGTCTGTGTATGTTTTCGAGTCCGATTTTTTCTATATATTCTATCGCATGTCTAAAAGCTATGATATTTGATATGTTTCCTGTGCCCGCTTCAAATCTTAATGGTATTTTTTCTAATATAAGTTTTTCTTCATCGAATGACTCATTCATCCCGCCACCAAATTTAAAAGGGCACATCTTATTTAATAAGTCATACTTGCCATATAGCACTCCAACCCCAGTCGGACCGCACATTTTATGTGCAGAGAAAACCAAAAAATCAGCATCCATTTCTTTTACATTTGTTTTTATATGAGGAGCACTTTGAGCTGCATCCACTACAGTATATATTCCATTATTGTGAGCCAAATCTATAATTTCATTAATATTTCTTTCATCTCCAATTACATTGGTAATGTGGGCAAGACTTATAACTCTTGTTTTGTTAGTTATAACTTTTAAAAGTGACTCAGTGCTTATTTTATTATCTTCATCAAGTTTAACAAATTTTAATTTAATTTTTTTATCTAATGATAAAATGAACCAGGGTAAAATGTTAGATGCATGTTCACTTTTAGATAAAATTACTTCATCATCTTCTTTTAAAATATTTTTAAAAAAACCAAACACAATCATATTCAAACTTTCAGTAGAGCCGCTTGTAAATATTATTTCCTCTTTTCTTCTGGCATTTATAAATCTTTTTACTGCATCTCTGCATAAATCAATCTCATCATCTACTTTAAAACTTATATTATAATCTCCCCTGTGAGAATTGGCAGAATAATTATAATAATAATCGTTAATTGCGTTCATTACACACTTTGGTTTTAAAGTAGTCGCAGCATTATCAAAATATACTATGCCCTTTTCAAGCATTGGGAAGTCATTGCTTAAATTCATTATTTCACCTCTATGGTAAGTTATGATTTATAAAAAAAACTTCATATAATAAAAGTGTATTTATAATAAAAAATGTGATAAAATGGGAATGAAGGAAAACTTATGAAAGAATGCCTGTTTTGTAAGATTATTAAAAAAGAAGTTGATTCAAATATAGTATATGAAGATGAGTCATGTATTGTTATTATGGATAAATTTCCAGATTCCCCCGGGCATGTCCTTATAATACCTAAAAAGCATATAATAGATCTTATGGATATGAATAAAAATATTTGTATTCATTTAAACGAAATTGTTAAAAATATGGTGAGTTTAGTTATGAATAAGCTACAACCTGATGGCATTTCTGTTATAGTAAATTATGGAAGCACTCAAATGATAAAGCATTATCACATCCATATAATTCCAAAATATGATAAAAAATTAAATTTAAGTAATGAAGAAGTATATAATAAACTTATAGAAAAATAATAAAAAATTATGTATAATATAAATGAAAAAGAGGTGTATGGTGAGTTTTTTAAAAAATATTGATAAAAAAACATTGAAAGTAGCAATTATAGGGGTATGTACTCTTGTAGGGCTAATTATATTTATTGCTATAATAGTTAGACTGACAGAAAAAACATATTATGATTATGAACAGCTTGAAAAGAAGTTGGTTCAATCGGCTCAGAATTACTATAATGTAAATAATTCTTATTTACCTGTGACAGAAAAAAACACTAGTACCGTTACAGTCAATTCACTAGTAGTTGGTGGATTTATTGAACCCCTTGAAAACTTATTAAAAGATGGACAGAACTGTACAGCACAGGTAGTTGTCACAAAAATTGGTAATAATTATGAATATACGCCATATTTAGATTGCGGAAGTGCTTATCAATCAAAAGAACTTTATAATAAAGTATTAGAAGATAACAGTGTTGTTAGTGAAGGTATGGGGCTTTATAAAATAAATGCAAAATATGTATTTAGGGGAGAAGTAAAAAACAATTATGTGCTTATTAATCAAAAACCCTGGAGAATACTAGGCATAGATGAAAACAATAATTTGGTATTATTATCAGAATTTAGAACAGTTGCAAAAACATGGGATGACAGATACAATACAGAAACTGAAGGTAATTATGGAATAAATGACTATAATGTAAGCAGAATTAAAGAAAGTTTGGAAAGTGACTATACCGAAGGAGAATTATTTACTGACTCAGAAAAAAGCAAGCTTGTTTATGAGAAATTATGTGTAGGGAAAAGACTTATGACAGACACTGGAAATGTTGAATGTAATGTTATGAGTACAGAAGAACATCCTATTGGATTATTAACTGTTTATGATTATATACAGGCCAGTTTGGATGAAAAATGTAAAACTTTAGAAGATAAAACTTGTACTAATTATAATTTTATATTAGATAATGAAATTTCATTTTGGTCAATTACACCTAGTTCTAAAAATACTTCCTATGCATATTACATAACAACAAGTGGAGTATACGAAAGCAAGACAAGTACTTCTAAACAAGTAAGATATAAGATAAAATTAAGTACAAAAGCAATTTATTCCAGTGGAAGCGGTACAAAAGAAGACCCATATTTACTACGATAAATATATTTAAACCCAATAAAAATGATTAAATATTTAATAAAATTTAATCATTTTTTTATAATATATTTCATTACAATAAATGAAATAGGTATAGCTATTAAACTTGCAATTAGTCCTACATAAGTTTTTTGTATATTACAAATCTCTACTAAAAAAGATAATCCAAATGTCTGACAAATAAACGTAGGTATTCCACTTAATGGAAATAATAAATACTTTTTTAATGTAGGTTTTACTTTAAAATTATAGATTGTATTCATAAAAAAAGAAAGGGTCATACTGATTATATAAGCTGTAATGCTTGCTAAAATGTAATTAATAAATTTAATTCCTATAAGATAATATTCATTATATATTAAAGTGTTGATGAATCCGATGACTACAAATAATATGAAGTTTTTGCTAAAGAATATATTTTTTATTTTATAATAAAGTTTCATTAAATCCTATTTTTTCCTTTTCTATATATATAGGTCTATTTTTAGTTTCCATATATGTTTTAGCAAGGTATTCTCCAAGCACACCAATACATATTAATTGAAGGCCTCCAAAAAATAAAACAAGTGATATAGTAGAAGCATACCCAGGCACATCTTTTCCTAAAATTAAAGTTTTAACGATTATGTAAATAAAATATACAAGTGCACCGATTCCAGTTATAAATCCAGAGTAAATTGATATTTTCAAAGGTGCAGTAGAAAAATTTATAAAGCCATCTATCGCATAATTAAACAATTTTAAAAATCCCCATTTTGATTTACCTTTTATTCTTGGTTTTACTTTATATTCTAAATATATAGTATTATATCCTACCCAGGAGAAAAAACCTTTAGAGAACCTATTTTTTTCTGACAAAGACAATATGCTTTTAACAACATTTTTTCTGAGCATTCTAAAATCCGATGCACCATTTACAAAATTTACTTTAGAAATTTTATTTATAATTTTATAAAAAATATTTTGGAGCAATCTTTTCTTTTTTTGTTTTTGAACCATACAAACATTATCGATGTCGTCATCATTTTCTAATTTATTCAGCATAGTTATTATGTATTTTGGATCTTGTTGCATATCTGCGTCTATGATTACTGTATATTCAGCATTTGAATATTCGAGACCTGCATATATCGCACTTTCTTTTCCAAAATTTCTGGAGAATGTTATAATTCCCACTCTTTTTTTATCATTTTCATAAATATCTTTTAATATTTTTAAAGAATTATCAGTACTCCCATCATTTATAAATAAAAGTTTATAATCAATATCTTTTAACACATTTGAAGTTTCATTATAAAAATCAATTATACATTCTTCTTCATTATAAAGTGGAATAATCACATTTAACTTCATAACAATTTACCTCTTAATTAATTTTAACACTTTTTATCAATTTAAAAAAGCAAATTTTCTGTAGGATGTATCGGGCAATAATGTCTTTACATACAAAAAACAATCCATCAAATTTGAATTGTTTTTTATTTACAATGTGTTATTGTTTTTTTTCTTTTTTAAAACACATAAACCAGTCTAAACAATATTGATTTTCATCCTTGCTTTCAACTCTTTCTTTTGCAGTTCCGCAAGAACCAGCTGTTGGTACTATAACATCTTCTCCAGGTCTCCAATCTGCCGGAGTAGCAACTGAATCTTTATCTGCTTTTTGCAGTGCCTGTATTATTCTTCTTAGTTCATCAAAATTTCTTCCTGTACTCAAAGGGTAATATAGTATTGTTCTTATTATTCCTTTAGGATCTACTACAAAAACTGCTCTTACTGCCTGTGTGCTAGATTGATTTGGCTGGATCATTCCATATTTTCTAGAAACATCCATCTTTATGTCCTCAATTAAAGGAAATTTAACTTCAACATTCTTCATTTTATTCCACTCTAATTCCTGAATCTTTCTAAGCCATGCTATATGGGCATATAAAGAATCAACAGAAAGTCCAACCAACTCAGTATTCATACTTTTAAACTCTTCTGCCATAGTTGCAAAAGTCATAAATTCTGTAGTGCATACAGGTGTAAAATCTGCCGGATGAGAAAATAAAATTACCCATTTGCCTTCATAATCATTTGGAAAATGAATGTCTCCCTGTGTAGTTTTAGCCTTGAATTCTGGTGCCTTATCTCCAATCAAAGGAATTCTTTCAATTACCTCTTCATTCATAATTTTTTCTCCTTTCTGCATTCATTGCATATTATTTTAAAAACTATATCGTGTCCTAAAATATCATATTTTTTTGTTAATTGTTTATCAAGTTTTTTTTGATAAGGGATATCTATGTCTACTATTTTATTACACAATATACATCTTCCATGATAATGATTGTCTAAAAAGTCATATCTTTGAACATCACCTGATATTTCCAATCTCCTGATGATGCCTTTATCTGTCATAGACTTCAAATTTCTATATATTGTAGATTTTCCAATATCGGGAAAAATAGAATATATAGAATCGTATAACTCCTCTGCAGTAGGATGACAATTTATATTATTCAAAGTATCAAGTATTATTTTTTTTTGACGTGTATTCCTCATAAAGTTTTCCTTATTGATAATCATTATCAATTAAATTATATCAAAACATATATCATTGTCAACCCCTTACTATTAAAAGACTTAAAACTGTGGATATATATCAATTTCAGTTTTATATATTATTCAATTAGATAGCATTTTTTATTTTAACTTATTCTAAAAGAAGTTTAGTTTAATAAAATTTTAATGGTGATTACTATTAATATTCAAAATGGTTTAACTGATAGAGAAGTTTTAGAATCAAGAAGAAAATATGGAGAAAATCTTTTAACTAATAAGAAAAGAAATACTTTTTTTAATCTTTTAATTGAATCATTAAATGATCCCATAATAAAAATTCTTTTAATAGCTCTTGCCATTAAAGTATTATTTTTATTTAAAGAATCAAATATATTTGAAACCGTAGGAATAGTCATAGCTATTTTTTTAGCTTCATTTATTTCTACTATATCTGAATATGGAAGTGAGAAAGCTTTTGCCAGACTTCAAGAAGAGGCATCTAAAATTAAATGCAGGGTCAAAAGAAATTTAAAAAAAATAGAAATAAATATTGATGAGATAGTTGTAGGAGATATTGTTTTTTTATCATCCGGAGATAAGGTTCCTGCAGATGGAGTAATAATTAAAGGAAACATAAGTGTGGATGAATCTTCACTAACAGGAGAATCTAAAGAAAAAAATAAGGATATAAAAAGTTTTTTGTATATGGGGTCAGTCGCTGCTTCTGGAGATTGCATTATGAAAGTAATAAGTGTAGGGGATAATACTCATTATGGAAAAATAGCTTCTGCAGTTCAAGACTTCGCGCCAGAAAGTCCATTAAAATTAAAACTTAGAGCTCTAGCTGGCATTATAAGTAAAGTGGGATATATAAGTTCATTTTTAGTTTCTGTATCTTATCTATTTAATGTAATTGTAATAGAAAATAATTTTGATTTAATAAAAATAAGTAATTTTATTACTAATGCAGGGCTTTTACTGTCTCATATATTTTATGCTTTGACTCTTGCTGTCACTATAATTGTAGTTGCCGTTCCAGAAGGACTTCCCATGATGATTACTTTAGTGCTCTCATCAAACATGAAAAGAATGCTTAAAAATAATGTTCTTGTAAGAAAACTGGTAGGGATAGAAACTGCGGGATGCCTAAATATTCTTTTTACAGACAAGACTGGAACTCTTACAGAAGGGAAATTAAAGGCAATTGGGCTAACAACTGTGGATGATAATTATTATACAAGCATTAAGGAAATTAAAAATAGTGAATTAAAAGAATTAATATCATTATCTTTATTTTATAATAATGAAAGTGAGTTTGAAGATGAAAATATTATTGGAGGAAATACAACCGATAAAGCTATACTGGAATTTGTCGGCAATATTAATTATAAATATATCATAAAAGATAAAATTCCTTTTGACAGTAAAAAAAAATATTCCGCAATTACTTTAGATTATAAAAAAGAGATGACATTTGTTAAAGGTGCCTATGAAATATTAATTGATAAATGTAAGTGTTACTATGATAAAAATGGAAATACAAAGGAATTATTAAATAAAGAAAAAATTATAAACAGTTTAAAATCATCCGCAGAAAGTGGAGTTAGAATTTTAGCGATATGCGTTTCTCTTACAAAGGATATTGAAGATTTATATTTAATAGGTTTTATTTATTTAAAAGATAATATTAGACAGTATGTTTATAAGGCAATAGATCTTGTTAGAAGTGCCAATATAAAAACTATTATGATAACAGGGGATGCTAAGGAGACTGCAATAGGAATTGCAAAAGAATTAAATATGCTGGATAGTGAGAGTGTAGTATTAACAAGTGAAGAGTTGAATAAATTATCTGATAAAGAAGTAAAAGAGATATTATCAAGACTTAAAATTGTTGCCAGAAGTCTTCCCGAGGATAAAAACAGGCTTGTAAAATTGAGCCAGGAACTGGGACTTGTTGTAGGAATGACTGGAGATGGGGTAAATGATGCTCCGGCTTTAAAAAAAGCAGATGTAGGTTTTGCGATGGGTAGTGGAAGTGAGGTTGCAAAAGAAGTATCTGATATTATAATATTGGATGACAATTTTCTATCTATCTCATCTGCAATATTATTTGGAAGAACAGTATTTAAAAGCATAAGAAAATTCATAATATTTCAGTTAACAATAAATTTTTGTGCAGTACTTCTAAGTATAGTGGGTCCATATTTTGGAATATTATCTCCTATAACAGTAATACAAATGCTGTGGGTCAATATGGTTATGGATACCCTTGCAGCCTTGGCATTTTCATATGAAGCACCTATAGTTGAATACATGAAAGAATTACCAAAGCCTAAAGAAGAGTCCATAATGAATGGGTATATGATAAATCAAATTATCTGGGATGGAATATACTCCTCAGTATTATGTATACTATTTTTAAAACTCCCTTTAATAAATAATTTATTCAGGGTTGGGAGTAATGATAAATATTTAATGACAGCATTTTTTGGACTATTTATTTTTTTATCTATATTCAATTTATTTAATGTAAGAACTCATAGAATAAATATATTTGCCAATATATTGAAAAATAAGATATTTTTACTGGTAATATCTTTAATTGCAATAGTTCAAATAATTTTAATCTATTTTGGTGGTGAGATTTTCAGGACAACAGGACTTACATTTTTTGAATTCCAAATAATGATTTTAATCTCGTTTAGTGTAATCCCTGTTGATATAATAAGAAAACTTATATTAAGATCAAAAAATAAAAAAAATGGAGTTTAAAGTATTCACTTTTTGTTAATAATAAATAATAGGTGATTTTTGTGAACATATTGATAACAGGTGCATCCAGCGGCATTGGAGTGCAAGTGGCTAAAAGGTTAAGTGTAAATAATAAAATATATCTAGGTGTTCATACAAACGAAGAGTTAATTCATACAAAAGATAAATTAAAATTATATTCTAATATTGAGGTGTTAAAACTTGATATTACCGATACCAAAGATATAAAAAAACTTAAAAATTATAATATAAATATATTGTATTTAAATGCTGCGATAGGACAGGGAGGAAGTATTTTAGATATACCTATTTCAAAAATAAAAGAAAGCTATGATGTCAATGTATTTGGTAATATCAATTTAATAAAAGAAGCTATAAAAAATATGGTGGATTTCGGGTTTGGAAGAATTATAATTACATCCTCACTTGCGGGCATTCTACCAATAGAATTTATGGGTATATATTCTTCGACTAAAGCCTCATTAATATCTTTAGCCATATCTTTAAAAAAAGAATTAAAATATGTTAATAAAAATATAAAAGTATGTTTGATAGAACCTGGTTTATATAAAACAGGATTTAATGCACAAATGATGGAAAATAAATATGATTATATGAATAAAAGCAATTATTTTAAACACAAGATAGGAAAAATAAGAAAAAAAGAATCTAGATTTTTAAGATTCCTTGAGCATAGAGATTTAAGTTCGATAGCTGAAAAAATCGAAGACGCAATCATTAGTGAAAAACCAAAATTTATATATAAAGCGCCTTTCTTTCAAGCATTATTTGTAAAAATAATAAGCATTTTTTTGTATTAATCTTCTTGTATAACATTCTTTTATTAAGGGTTCATTTTTTACACTTCTATATCCACAGTATTCTCTTTCAAAAGACTTGAATATTTCATCTGCTCTAATTAGTTGATTTCTTGTAGGTGGTGATACCTGATCATTTATTTCTATAAGAATTTCTCTTAAAGCTATTCCTCTATCTTTATCGTAATCGTATACTGTGTGATAGAAAGGATGAGATGAATATCTTGCCAGCACAGAGCCATTATATACTGTAATCGGTCCACCTTCGCACTTTTTAACTCTTGTATGGTGGTATGAAAATGTTTCTCCCTCCATCAGCTCAAACCCTAAAAAATCAGCGTTATCAAGATGCCACTTCATAGCCATAAACGCAATTAATTCATATTTAAAAGGCCTCTTCTGCCCCCCCCGGATCATCGCCTGGAGTTCCCTATCTAAATAGTTAGTCAAATCACTTTTGCTATAATTTTTTCTTTTTGGCTTATTACTCATTTTTTAAAACCACCCTCATTTTAATTTTACTAAAATTTTAAGAAAAAGTCTAAAATAAAAAAATCAATTATTTATAAAATTACAGGTTTTTAGGAAGTATATTTTTTGAAGTTATTTCGTGTCATTCTCGTTTAAATTGATACCATCAATACTTGTATCATATATCCATTTTTTAATATCTTCCATATCATTTGTTTCATAAAACTTTATTAATTTTGTAAAAAATGCTGCCTGATTTTCTTTAGATATAGTTATTATTCCGCATCCGTTGTCTATCATTAATTTATTTGAAAATAACATACCCACTCTTTTATTGCCATCCAAAAACATTTGTCTTCT
>CAZBKY010000017.1:0-4773 GCA_964492595.1 uncultured Muribaculaceae bacterium | reverse complement strand
TCCATAGCATTATTTCAATGGCAATTTCAGTTTTAGATTTATTTTCTTGTTTTAAAATGTTTTCCAGTTCTTCTTTTATCTCTCTTTCAATAGGAAACTGAGGCTTCCATTCAGTCCCGCCAATATTGACTGATGTAGTTCTTAATTTTCCTGGATTACTAATTTCTCCGCGACTAATTTATGAAGATCACATAATAATTTATAATTGTAACTTTTTTCTTCATTTTCTAAAATAAATTGCCAGGCATATTTTAAATTATTTATTGCAATTACCTCATCAACTGTTAAGTTATTAACCATCCCGCCATCATATATTGCCTGTGTTTCTGGATATGTAATGCCAATTCCCTCTAAAGTGGCATTTTTCCATATATAGTCAACTATATTTCTTTTTGCAATAAAAATGTTTTGTTCTCTTGTTAAATTATATTTGTTTTGCATTTTACCTCTTTTCTTTAATCTTTCTTTAAATTTGAACTTGTAAATATATATTGTGAAGTTAATATCTAATTCTTATATCTAAACTTTATCATCAAATTATTAAAAAAACAAGCACAAAAAACTTTATAAAACTCATTTATCATTGTATAATAATAATATAAAAAAGGTGAAAAAATGGATAGAATTAATGAACTAGTTGAACTTTTAAATAAATATAATTATGAATATTATACTTTAGATAATCCAAGTGTAAGTGATGCAGAGTGGGATGAACTAATGCGTGAACTTATTCTTTTGGAAGAAAAATATCCTGAATATAAAAAAGAGGATTCTCCCACTAACAGAGTTGGCGGGTTCATTATAGAAGAATTTGAAAAGGTGGAGCATAATGTTCAGATGCTTAGCCTAAGCAATGTATTTAATAAAAATGATATAGATGAATTTGATAAAAGAATTAGAAAAATTGTTGAAAATCCAGAATATGTTTGTGAGCTAAAAATAGATGGTTTAGCTGTATCAATAGAATATAAAAATGGAATTCTTTTTAAAGCTGCGACTAGAGGAGATGGGGTGGTTGGAGAAGATATTACCCATAATGCAAAAACAGTATCTTCAATTCCCTTGAAATTAACTGAAAATGTTGATATCACTGTACGCGGCGAAGTTTTTATGAGTAAAAAAAGTTTTGAGGGCTTAAATAAAATAAGAAAAAAAGAGGGAACTCCTTTATTTCAAAATCCCAGAAATGCCGCGGCCGGAAGTATAAGACAGCTTGATAGCGGAGTTACCTCTAGTAGAAAACTTGATAACTTTATGTACCACTATCCTCTTACGGAATTTAAAACTCATTATGAAACTCTTGAATATATGAAAAACTTGGGATTTAAAGTTAATTCTAATATAAAACTTTGTAAAAACATTGAAGAAGTAAAAGAGTATGTTGATGTATGGTCTTTAAAAAGGTCATCTTTAGATTACGAAATAGATGGAATAGTAATAAAAGTTAATGATATAAACGATCAAAAAGAACTGGGATTTACTGTTAAAGTTCCAAAATGGGCAACCGCATATAAATTTCCTCCTGAAGAAGTAATAACAAAATTAAAAGATATAATATTTACTGTTGGAAGAACCGGCTCAGTTACGCCTAATGCTATATTAGAGCCTGTAAAAGTTCAGGGAAGTACGATTTCAAGAGCTACTCTTCATAATGAAGATTATGTTACAAAAAAAGATATTAAAATCGGCGACTATGTCTATATTAGAAAAGCTGGTGATGTAATTCCCGAAGTTGTTAAAGTTGATTATACAAGAAGAAATAATGTTAAAAATTTTAAAATGATTAGTGAGTGTCCTATATGCTCAAGTAAGTTAGAGAAAAAAGAGGATTTGACTGTAATATTTTGTCCAAATAATGAATGTCCAGCAAGAAATATAGAGAAGCTTATTCATTTTGTCAGCAGAAATGCAATGGATATAGAAGGCCTTGGAGAAAGAATTATTGAAGACTTTTATAATTTAGGTTTTATCAAAACATTTAAAGATATATACAATTTAAATAATGCTAAAGAAGAACTTATATCTTTAGAAGGTTTTGGGATGAAAAGTGTAAATAATTTGATGGAAAGTATAGAATTAAGTAAAGGTCAATCTTTAGAAAGGCTTATTTTTGGTCTGGGTATTTCTGGCGTGGGAGCTAAAACAGCTAAAACACTTTGTAAGAAATTTAAAAATATGAATAATTTAGTTAAAGCAACTGAAGAAGAGTTAATTAACATTTATGATATAGGCGATATTTTGGTAAATAATATAATTGAATATTTTAAAAATGAAGAAAATTTAAAAAAATTAGAAGAATTAAAGAAAATCGGTCTGAATATGAAGTATCTTGCATCTGAAGAAAATATAGATGAAAATATAGTTCATAAGAAGTTCGTTATAACCGGATCTTTTGCAGAATATCCAAGAGAAGAATTAAAAAGAGTTATAGAATCTAAAGGTGGGGAAGTTATAGATGCAGTATCAAAAAAGACAGATATAGTTATAGTCGGTGAAAACCCTGGAAGTAAATATGATAAAGCTAAGGAATATAATATAATGATATGGACAGAAGAAAAGTTAAAGGCTAATTTAAATCTATAACAACTTTATAGAAAACTTATTGATTCTGTAGTATAATGTAATAACCGGAGGAAAGATGAAGAATATTAAAAATAAATTAAAGAATAATAAAATCCTTATTTTGCTTGGATCTATTTTAATAATTTGTTTTATATTGATAGTTATAGCACTTTTTAAATATTTTTATGGGGCTAATAACAATACTAAATATGGAGATAGACTTGATGATATAAGTAAACATAAGCTAGATAGTAATCTTGTTTCAGAAATTAAAAGTATATATACATCTAATGAAGTTGATGATGTCACTTTAAAAACAAGTGGAAAGATTATTTATTTAACAATTGACTTAAGCGAAGTAATCTTAAAAGAAAATGCTAAAACGTTAGCTCTTAAAGCATTGGAAAAATTTCCAGATGATGCGAAAAATTATTATGACATACAGTTTATAGTTAAATGTAGTAAAGAAGAATCATCTTCGACAGAAAATAAATTATATCCTATTTGGGGATATAAAAATTCAAAATCTTCTATTGTTGTTTGGACAAAAGGTTAATTTATGAAAAAAAATAAAAAAAAGAAATTATTAGGTTTTATATTTGGAGGACTTTTTGGAGTGAGTTTATCTATTTTTGCTGTTTTCTATTATATAAACAATAATACAAACTATACGTATTCTGAAAAAAAATGGATAAATGAAAATGTAAATAATGTAGTGGACATTTATGTTCAAAGCCAGCTGCCTGTATTCTCTTATAATGGTTCTGGAGTTTTTTATGATTATTTAGAAGCTCTTAAGAAAGATACAAATATATCTTTTAATATAATTTATGAAAAGTCAGCGGATTATGGAATGGTTTTAAAAAATAACGAAGATAGTTCTATAACCTTTTATAAAGACCATTATGTTATTATTTCTAAAGAAAAAAGAGATATAATATCTTTAGATTCAATTGAAAATATGTCAGTTGGAATTTTAAGTAGTGACTTAAATGTTGTAAAACAGTATTTGAGTGATTATAGTTCTATAACATACAAAGGTTATCAGACTTTTGAAGATTTGAAAGTGGGGCTTGCTTCTCAGGATGTTTCGGTAGCTATAGTTTCTTTATACTCAGCAATGAATGATATATTAAATGAAAATTATAATATTAATTACCATATCGATGGTTTTAATGCTTTTTATTCTTTGAATTTATCCGAAAATGAAGAATTAAATGGGATAATGAAGAGATTTTATACAAGATGGAGTAAAAAATCTGATGAAAAAAGAAGCGAACATTTGGTAAATCTTTATTATAAGACTAAAAATTATACAGAACTTGAAAAAAGTCAAATAATAAATGATGATTATGTTGTCGGTTATGTAAATAATCTTCCCTTTGAAGGAATTATTAATAATACTTTTACTGGATTATCAAGTGCTTATTTGACTGAATTTTCTGATTTCACAGGAGTTACATATAAGTATGTATCATATAAATCTATAGATGATCTTGTAATCGCACTTAATCGTAAAAAGGTAGATATTGTTGCTAATTACTATTCTCTAGGAGCCACAAATTATGTTCCTTCAACAAAATTCAACACAGGAGAGTATGTTGTCTTAACTCATGCCGATAATCCAAAGACTTTGGAAACATTAAGTACCTTAGCTGAATCTAAAGTGATAATGCTGCCTAGAATGAATTTAAC
The DNA here is from genome assembly GCA_964492595.1 of uncultured Muribaculaceae bacterium. GTDB lineage: Bacteria > Bacillota_I > Bacilli_A > RF39 > UBA660 > CAYNFP01. The sequence continues at coordinate 516 of CAZBKY010000017.1, read as the reverse complement.
ATCAATTATGAAATCTAAAAAATTATTTAATGTAAAAGTTTATGATACAGAAAAAGAATTATTCAAAAATATTGATAGAACTTCAGTTATAATAGTGGAAAAAGAATTTTATGATTATTATAAAAATAAACAATTTAAAAATTATGTAATTAAATATACAGATATTATTCCTGTAGAAAATAACTTCCTACTTAATAATAAAAACACTTCATTCAACACGTTATTCAATTTCTATATCACATTAAAAAGTGATAATGAAATGAGAAGTATAAGCACACAAAAACTTTATGGAGATGCAAGAAATAATGTTATATTAAGTTTCATAATAAAAAACATTATGTATATTATATTTTTGCTTGCGGTTTTGATATTTATTTTATACAAACTTGCTCATAAAATCAGGTTAAGTAAAAAGATAAAGAAAGAAGATAAATTACTTTATATTGATATTATGACTAATTTAAAAAATAGAAATTATTTAAATGATAATATAGATTATTGGTCAGAAAATAAAGT
>CAZBKY010000016.1:0-17256 GCA_964492595.1 uncultured Muribaculaceae bacterium | reverse complement strand
GCCTGATGAATCAACACTTGAAGTTAAAAACAATGATACTGGTGAGTATGAATCAATTTATGAAGAGCAGATATTAAAAAGAGATGAAAATAATGAACTTTACAAAATAATTCCTATAGAGGGTAAAACCTGGGAAGGGAATATAGTGGTTGTCTATGATCCTGCAAGGATACAGCTAGCTCTTGCTAGAAATTTAACCAAAGGTGGGCAAGAAACCACAACTATAGCAAAAGAAACCGAAGCTGTTATAGCTATAAATGGTGGTGGATTTGTAAGAACAGGAAGAGCATTAAGACCACAGGGAGTATTTATTCAAAATGAAAAACTTGTATATAATTCAAAAAAAGAAAGTAGAATTATAGGATTTAATAAAGATAATATTTTAGTTCTTACAAATGCTACTGGAAAAGAAGCCCTAGATAATGGTATAAGAGATTGTGTTGATTTTGGTCCATTTTTAATTGTAAATGGTAAAGTTTCAACATTTAAAGGTAATGGTGGGTATGGTTATAGGCCGAGAACAGCAATAGGTCAAAGACAAGATGGAATAGTGTTAATGATAGTTATAGATGGAAAAAATGGACTTAGCGGGATTGGTATGAAAGACCTAACTGATATATTTGTAAGATATAAAGTCTATAATGCTGCGAATTTAGATGGTGGAGGATCTTCTACTTTGGTTGTTGAAAATAAACTTTATAATAGTCCTGCGGGATGGAATTATACTGGAGAAAGATATGTTCCGAATGCCTGGATTGTAAAATAAATTTAGTCTTAATAAACTAAATTTTTTCAACATAACTTACACTATTAAGTGTATTTTGTGTTATAATTTATTGGGGAGAGTGACTTTAATAATGGATATAAAATTAATGGATTTAAATAGACAATATATTCCAATAAAAAAGCAAATATTAAATAATATAGAAAAAATAATAGACGGCACAAATTTTATAATGGGAGAAAATGTAAAAGAATTTGAAAAAGAATTTTCTGAATACATTGGAGTTAAACATAGCATTTCGGTTGGTAATGGGACTGATGCTCTTGTAATAGCTTTAAAGGCCTTGCAAATAAAAGAAGGAGATGAAATTATTACAACACCTTATTCTTTTTTTGCAACATCCGAAGCAATAGTTGCAGTCGGAGCAATACCGGTTTTTGTTGATGTCGATTTGAAAACATTTAATATAGATACATCAAAAATAAAAGAAAAAATTACTAATAAAACAAAAGCAATATTGCCTGTTCATATTTTTGGCAATCCTTGTGATATGAAAGAAATAAATCGAATAGCAAAAAAACATAATTTATTTGTTATAGAAGACGCTTGTCAGGCTATAGGAGCTTCTATAGAAGATAAAAAAATAGGTAGTTTATCAGATATAGCGTGTTTTTCATTTTTTCCTACTAAAAATTTAGGTTGTGCGGGAGATGGAGGAATTATAACCACAAATAATGATCTTTTAGCTACTTTATGCAAGGCCTATAGAGCTCATGGAAGTGGAGAAGTTGGAAATAAAGCTTATAATATTATTAATAATATTGATGAACAAGTAGAAGTTATAAATAATAATGATAATACTGTTTATAATCCAATGAAATATTATAATTATTTGGTTGGATATAATTCAAGATTAGATGAAATTCAAGCTGCAATACTTAGAATAAAATTACCTTTATTAGAAGAATATACAGAAGATAGAATCAAGATTGCTGATTATTATAAAAAGGAGTTAAAAGAGACTAATTTGGTTTTGCCACAACATTTAAAAAATTTCAAACATGTATATCATTTGTATATTTTACAATCCGAAAAAAGAGATGAACTGGTAAAATATTTAAGTGAAAAAGGAATATCAACAGGCATATACTACAAAGTTCCTTTACATCTCCAAAAAGCATTAGAAAAATTTGGATATAAAATTTCAGATTGTCCAAATGCAGAGTATCTTTCCGAAAGAACTTTTGCTATACCATTATATTATGGGATGACGGAACAAGAAAAAAAATATGTAGTCGATAATTTAAAAAAATGGAGTAATAAAAATGAATGAGAAAAAATATTTTGTGCATGAATCATCTTATATAGATGATGGATCAGAAATTGGAGAAGGAACAAAAATTTGGCATTTTTCTCATATTATGAGTGGCGCAGTTATAGGAAAAAATTGTAATATAGGGCAAAATGTTGTGATATCACCAGAAGTTAAATTAGGAGATAATGTAAAAATACAAAATAATGTTTCTGTATATACTGGTGTTATTTGTGAAGATGATACTTTTTTAGGTCCATCTTGTGTATTTACAAACGTTATAAATCCTAGGAGTTTTATAGATAGAAAAAATGAATATAAAAAAACATTAATTAAAAAAGGAGCTTCTTTAGGTGCAAATTCAACTATAATATGTGGAAATACAATTGGAAGATATGCTTTAATAGGAGCTGGGGCAGTAGTGATAAAAGATACACCAGATTATGCTTTAGTTGTTGGAAATCCCGGAAAAGTTGTTGGTTATATGTGTGAATGCGGTGTAAAATTGAAAACTATTAATGAACAAAATTATTTTTGTGAAGCATGTGGAAAAAAATATATTTTAAATAAAGGAATTATGGAGGAAATTATATGAAAGATAAATTAATAGAAAAAATAAATGATAAAACATTAAAAGTGGGAATAATAGGACTTGGGTATGTTGGACTTCCTCTTGCTGTTGAGTTTGCTAATTCTGGATTTGATACAACAGGCTTTGATTATCAACAGATTAAAGTAGATAAAGTAAATAGAGGAGAAAATTATATTGGAGATATAGTACCCGAGGCCTTATCAAGAGTGGTATTGGAAGAAAAAAAATTAAGAGCTACAAATGAATATTCAAAAATAAGTGAGTTGGATTTTATAGCTATTTGTGTCCCCACTCCTTTAGATGAACATCAACAGCCCGATATTAGCTATATAGAGAATTCTTGTTTTGCCATTTCTAAATATTTAAAAAAAGATACTATGGTTGTTTTGGAATCTACAACTTATCCTGGAACTACTGAGGAAGTTGTAAAACCTATATTAGAAAAAGGTTCTAACTTAATATGTAATAAAGATTTCTATTTAGGGTTTTCTCCTGAAAGAGTGGATCCGGGGAATGCTGTATATAAAACTAAAAATACTCCTAAAATAATAGGATCTATCGGAGAAGCTGCAAACGAATGTATTTCTCTAGTATATAAAAAAGTGTTGGAAAGTGAAGTAAAGGTTGTTTCAACTCCAGCCGTTGCTGAAATGGAAAAGATATTGGAAAATACTTATAGAAATATAAACATAGGTTTAGTGAATGAAATGGCTATAATTTGTCACAGAATGGGAATAAATATCTGGGAAGTAATAGAAGCGGCTAAGACAAAGCCTTATGGATTCCAGGCATTTTATCCAGGGCCAGGTCTTGGCGGTCATTGTATTCCTTTAGATCCATTCTATTTAACTTGGAAAGCAAGAGAATACGATTATCACATGAGATTAATAGAATCTGCAGGAGAAATCAATATAGCTATGCCAGAATACATTTTAGATAGAACATCTAAGATATTAAATAGGAGTAAGAAAGCTTTAAATGGCTCAAAAATCTTAGTATGTGGAGTAGCTTATAAAGCCAATATTGATGATTATAGAGAAAGTCCCTCATTAAAAATAATAGAAAATTTTGAAAAAGAACTTTCTATTGTAACTGCGTATGACCCATTTATAAAAGAATATTCTTATAAAGGGAAAATATATAGATGCCTTACACAATTAGATGAAAAAGAAATAAAAAATTACGATTTGGTGATAATAACTACTGCTCATACAAATGTTGACTATGAAATGATAAATAAAAACGCAAAAATAATTTTTGATACAAGAAATGCAATGAAAGATATAGAGAATAGAGAGAAAATAGAACTTTTATAAAGAGGTGCAATATGAAAAACAATTCAATTGTTAGCATTATAATTCCAACCTATGGAAGACCAAAGTCTTTAAAAATGGCAATTGATTCTTGTTTAAGTCAAACATATAAAAATATAGAAATAATTGTTATTGATGATAATAATATTTCTAGTAATGCTAGGATTGAAACCGAAGAGTTGATTGATAGCAATTATAAGGATAATAAAAAAGTTATTTATTTAAGAATGCCTGAAAATAGTGGTGCTCCTAAAGCAAGAAATTACGGAATAAGTGAAGCTAAAGGTAAATATATTACTTTTTTAGATGATGATGATGAGTATTATGAAAACAGTATTGAAAAAAGAGTTAAATTCATTGAAGAAAATGATTATGATGCTATTTTTGGCAATATATATTTTTATAATGATAATACTCAAGAAGCACATTTGAAAAGTTTTAAAATTGATTTTCCTCAAACTCCAAGAAATTGGTTAAGAAAACAATTATTAGATGGAATTTCTGGTGGAATTTCATTTATGTATAAAAAACAGTCAATATTAGATATTGGAGGTTGGGAAGATATAAAAGCCAGTCAAGAATTTATTTTAATATTAAAAACAATTGGTAAAGGATTTAAAATAGGCTATTATGATTTTACCACAGGAATTGCTCATACCATGGATGAAGGAAATAAAATTACAGGTAGTAAAAGGGCCATAAAAGGTAAAATAATGGCTAAAAAAATGGTAAAACCATATTTATATGTTTTATCGTTTTATGAAAAAAGACTTGTTTATTATAATTTTAATACTTTCATTTTTAGACAATATTTTAAATATAAAGATTTAAGATTTATTTGGTATGGGATTAAACAATTACTTTATTTTGATTTAATTATAAAAAATAAGAAAGAACCTATAAAAAATAATATAAAAATTCAAGAGAAAGCAATTTTTGTTTCAAGTTCTGGTGGTCATTTAACTCAATTGTTAAAATTGGAAAATTTTATTAAAAAATTTGATTATTTAATAATCACAGAAATTAATGAAGTAACTAAAAAATTGAGTGAAAAATATAAAATGAAATATCTTAAATATTCTAACAGAAAAAAAGCGTTTCCATTTATATTTGAATTTATATTTAATTCTTTCAAATCATTCTATTATATTATAAAATTCAATCCAAAATTTATTATAACAACAGGTGCTGGAACTGTATATCCATTATGCATTATTGGAAAAATATTTGGGAAAAAAATAATATATATTGAATCATTTGCTAGAAAAGATAAAAAATCTTTATCGGGGAAAATGATTTATCCGATTTCTGATTTATTTGTTGTTCAATGGAAAGAGATGCTAAAGTTATATCCAAAAGCAAAATATTTTGGAAGTATATATTAGGAGGAGATGCTAAATGTTATTAGTAACTATGGGTACCCAAGCTGTACAATGTGATAGGATTATAAATGCGATAATTGAAGCCAACATTAAAGATAATATTGTAATTCAAGGTTTTTATAGACCTCAAAAAAAATATGAAAATATAAAATTTATAGAGTTCGTTCCTTATGATAAAATGCAAGATTTAATTGATGAAGCAGACATTATTGTGACAAGTGGTACTGGATCAATATTAAGTGCGTTATCAAAGGGGAAAAAAGTAATTATTTTTCCTAGGTTAGGTAAATATGGCGAGGCAGTTGACGATCATGGTCTTAGTATGAAAATAATGAAGGAAAATGGCTATGCTGAATTTGTTGAAGGTGGTAATGATTTTGCAAAAATATATGAAAAATGTAAAAATTCAAAATACAAAAAATTTATCAGTAATACAGATAATTTTATTGAATTTTTAGAAGAAGAAATGTTTAAAATATAAGGAGGTTACGTAAAATATATGAATAATGAAGTGAGTAATATTCTTGTATCTGTAATAGTCCCTATATACAATGTTGAAAAATATTTAAAAAGATGTATAGATTCTATTTTAAATCAAACATACAAGAATATTGAAATAATATTGGTTAATGATGGTTCGAAAGATGGCAGTTTAAATATTTGTAATGAATATTTAAGTAAAGATAGTCGCATAAAACTAATAAACCAAAAAAATAAGGGACCATCAGGAGCAAAAAACTCAGGATTAAATTTAATTAAAGGAAAATATATTGTTTTTGTTGATTCAGATGATTACATATCAAAAGATTATATAAAAAAACTTTTAACAAGTGCAATAAAATTTAATGCTGATATAGTAGAATGTAATTATTTTCGAGTTGATGAAAATAATGAATTTTTAGAAAAGACAGATATTGGTTTTTATGATTGTAGTGAACAAACTAAAATACTTAAATCGTTTTTAGAAAATATCAATTTCAAAAATGTTGTATGGAATAAAATCTACAAAAAAGAGATTATAGGTAATATAAAATTTACAGAAAAATATAAAACCAGTGAGGATTTTGAATTTTTATCAAATATTTATCTGAAAAAACAGAAAAAAGTTAATATACAGGATTACTTATATTATTACGTTAATAGATCTGATAGTATTTGCAATCTGAAAGTTTCTGAGAATACTCTAGATGTAATATATTCTAGAGAAAATATATTTGACAAATATAATAAATTGGGTTTATTTGATCTTGCTAATTATATTGCTTTAAAAATAATTTATTGGGTTTACTGTTTGTATCCTAAGTATAAAGATAAGAAAATAAAACTAAAACTTAAAAAGATATTTAAGAAGTATTATAAATTCGCTATAAAATCAAATGTTCGAAGCGGTGGATTAAAATTAACAAAAAAACATAAATTTTTAAGATATATTCAATACACGTTGTTTTTATTTTGCCCTTCGTTATCATGTGTTATAATGAATGTATACAATAAAAAAAGAGGTAAATCAGATGAGATCAAAAAATAGTTTTCTTACCATGATAACAGGAATTATATCAATGATTATAATTGGTCTTTTGGGGTTTATAAAAATAAGATATTTTATAGACGGTTTAGGGTCTGAAGCAAATGGTCTAATACAAATGATATATCGTATTTTAAGCTATCTTTCATTAGCCGAATTAGGCTTGGGTGGAGCTTTAATATATAAATTATATAAACCTTTAGCAGATAAAGATGAAAGACAGATTTCTAAAATAATTAATACAGCAACCCATTTTTTCAATAAAATAGGGTATGGAATAATTGGATTTTTAGTTGTTTTCATGTTTATTATCCCTTTTATTATAAAAAATAATTCTTATGATAATTTGTATTTATATATTTTATTTTTATTGGCAGGTATTCCTTATGCAATTGAATATATTTGGTATAAGAAATACTATATATTAATAGCAGCAGATCAGAAGCAATATATAAATAATATAATATTTAATACATCAACAATACTTTACAATATATTAATAATTTTAGCTTTAATGAAAGGTATTAATTTAATTCAATATATATTTATTTCATATCCATTTATTTTAATAAATGGAATAACATTACAAATAATTTATAAAAAGAACTATGGATTTATTAAAAGTAGTAAAGAAATAGACAAAGAAGCCGTAAAAATGTCTAAAGATGTTTTTGTACATAATATAGGGAGTTCTATAAATAGTAGTAGCGATCAAATAGTGTTGTCCATATTTAATGGATTAACTTTTGTAAGTATATATTCATCATATTATTATATTGTTAAATATTTAAAAGATATAGCTAATTCTATTTTAAAATCTACTCTTTATAGCTTTGGCAATTTATTTTCAGACAAAGAGCAACTTAACACTAAAGGATATAAAATATTTTTAGAATATTCTTCATTTTCATCATATTTTGCTATTGTTATTTCAAGTATGTTTTTTATTTCAATAGTTCCTTTTATTAATATTTGGATTAATGATCCAAAATATATACTTGGAATTGGCGGTGTATTATCATTTACTATGCTTGTTTACTCTAATATAATTACAATCCCTATAAGTGTTGCCTCAAGTGCGACTGGTATTTTTAAAGAAACGAAATATTATAGTTTTATATCAACTTTTGTAAATGTATCATTATCTTTGCTAGTGATAAAAAGATATGAAATAGCCGGAATAGTATTCGCAACGGTAATATCAATGTTACTATTTTATACTCCTTTAATTTCTAAAACTTTATATAAAAGTGTTTTTACAGAACATAAACAAAGAGATTATTATTTTAAGATTCTAGAATCTATGATTATAATTGCTGGAATAATCAGTTTATCATATATAATAAACACGAATAGTCTTTACACTGGAAATATTATTAACTGGATTGTCGTTTCTTTGATTTGTTTTATTTCAATATTAATATTTGTTGGTTTATTTTATTATTTTACTGATAAATCATTTAAAGAGTTTATATATAGATGTTTATATTTGTTAAAAAGGAGAAAAAAAAGTGAGTAAGATAAGCAAGATTTTAATTGTTAGTACTGGATATCCTGAAGATAAAAATATATATAATAATATGTTTATTCACAATAGAGTAAAAAATTATATAAAAGATAATGTTAGTGTTGAGATATTTTGGTTTGATTCGAGTTTTCAAAAATTAGAAGAATATGAATATGAAAATATAAAAGTAAAAAAAGGAAATGCTAAAATATTACAAAAAGTATTAAAAAATAATAATTATCAAAAAGTTATAATTCATTTTGCTTTAAAATTAATGACAAAAACAATTTTAAGTGTTTTAGATAAAAAAATTCCTGTTTTAATATGGGTACATGGTTATGAAGGATCTGGTTGGTATAGAAGATTATTTAGTTTTAATATAAAAGATATTAAAGGGTTTTTAAAATATATTAAAAAGAATATAAGTCAAATGTTATTCATGAGAGATTTAATACTTAAATACAGTAAAGATTTTGATATAACTTTTATTTTTGTATCCAATTGGATGAAGAAAATTTTAGAAATAGATACATTATGTATAAATAAAGTAAAAAAATATCATATTATTCCAAATGTAGTGGAAAATAAAATATTTAAATATAATGAGAAAAATGAAAATTTAAGATTTAATATTATAAATATTAGAACTTACAGCAGTAAAAAATATGCATGCGATATAACTGCTAAAATAATTAAAAAAATGTCAAAAAAAGAATATTTTGATAAATTGAATATAACACTTTATGGTGATGGGAAATTATTTAAAAAAATAAATGATCCTTTAAGAAAATATAAAAATGTAAGTATAAATCAAAAATTTTTATTACCCGAAGAAATGAATAAAGAATTTGAAAAAAATGGTATTATATTGATGCCTACTCGTCAAGATTCTCAAGGAGTTACTACATGTGAAGGAATGATGGCGGGTTTGGTTCCAATAACATCAAACAATAGTGGTGTTCCAGAGTATATAAATAATGATTGTGGTTATTTATGCAATAATACCAATCAAATAGTAAGAGCAATAGAAGAGCTTTTAAAAAACAAAGAAAAATTCCTTGAAAAATCAAGGAAATCAAACCAATACATATCTAATAAATGTGGACCGGAAATAGTAATTAAGAAAGAATTGGAAATAATAAAAAAGGTGATTTAAATGAAATTATTAGTGATAGTCCCTGATTACCCACACGAAAAAAGCATATCATATCAGTTTGTTCATGAACGTGTTTTAGAATATAAGAAATATTTTGATGTTGACATTTTTTGTTATAATGAAGAATTTTCTAAATCCTATATTTTTCAAGGCATAAAAGTATATGGCGGAGATAAAAAAACTCTTTTGTATCATATAGAAAATAATAAATATAATAAATATGCCTTTCATTTTTTAAATGGTAAAAACGCCAGATTTATTTTAAAATATTTAAAAAATGAAATGGTATTTGTTTGGTTTCATGGGACTGATTCTGTAAGTTATAAAAGAAGATTATCAAGAATAAATATAGTAGATAAAGTTCCTTTAAATCCTAAAACATTAATTAAAATCTTTGCTTTTATTATTTTTAATAAATTAAGAATTAATTATATAAAAACATTAAATAAAAAGTGTAAAAGATTAACGTTTGTATTTGTATCTGATTGGAACAAGAAGGCTTCAGAATTGGATATAAAAATTAAATTTAAAAGATTTGAAATCATCGGCAATTATATAGATTTCAAAACTTTTAAATATAAAAAGAAAATCGCCAGTGATAGATTTAATGTTCTTTCCATTAATAATTATTCTAATTTAACATATGCCGGAGATATGACAGAAAAAATAATATTAGAATTTTCCAAATATGATATATTTAAAGATTTTAATTTTAGTATATATGGAGAAGGTATATTGTTTGATAAATATACTAATAATTTAAAACAATTTAAAAATGTCAATATTTATAAAAAAATTTTAAATCACAATGAAATTTCTAATATACATAATAAAAATGGTGTTTTTCTTTATCCTAAAAGAGGCGATTCTCAAGGGGTGAACAGATGTGAAGCTATGGCGAGCGGACTAGTATCTATTGCATCTAATGTCGAAGCAATAAGTGAATTTAGTCCTCAAAACACTACATATTTGGTTAAATCAATAAATGACTTTATAAAAGCATTTAAAGATATTTATAATAATCCAAATGAATATTTAAAAAAATCTGAAAAATCCGCAAAATATATTTCGGAAAAATGTTCATACAAAAATACTATAAAAAGAGAAATAGATTTAATAAAGGAGGATTTATGAAAAAATTAATATTTTTAATACATTTTAATAATATTAAAAACAGTTCTGGAATAATTGAAAAAATATTTAACCAATCAAAAAATATGAATAAATTAAATATTTTATATAAAACATATATTTTAATAAGTAAAGACGATGCAAAGAATATTGGCGTTTTCCCCAAAGTTTCATATATTGAATTTGTTCCAGTTAATTTTTTAGCAGATAAAAGAAAACATCAATTTTTAAAATTACTAAAATGTATTAATCGTACATATCAAGAATATGTCAATATATGTAAAAAAGAAATTAATAATTATGACATGATTTATGTTAGATATAACCCTTTATACCCTGGATTTATAAATTTTGTTAAAAATTTTAGAAAAAAAATTATTTTTGAACATAATTCTATTGAAATAGAAGAGTATAAATCTAATAAATCAAAATTAAAGGTTATATTTTCAAAAATGTTTGATAAAAAAATTAAGAATTTAGCTTTAGGATATGTTTGTGTTAGCAGTCAAATTTTTAATTTCCAAAAAAAGATATATAATAAAAATATATCAGGTATTCTAATTACTAATGGGATAGATGTAAAAAAATATAAAATTAAAGAAGTTCCAAAATATGATGGGAAAAATATTAATATGATATTTGTTGGAAATATTAGGTATTGGCATGGAATTGAAAGAATTTTAGAAGGAATTGAAAAATATAATGGGAAAACAAATATAATTTTTAATATTTGCGGAAATATTAATCAGGAAGATTATTTAAAAGATATAATTAAAAAGATGAAAAAGAAAGATTCTATAAAGATGTTAGGTTATGAAACGAGAGAAAATTTGAACAAATATTTTGATGAATCTCATATTGCTATTGGGTCTTTAGGTTGTTACAAAAAAAATATTGAATATGCATCAACATTAAAAAATAGAGAATATTTTGCAAGAGGAATACCTATTGTTTTTTCAGAAATAGATGAAGATATTTCTATTCCAGAAAATAAAAACTTTTATTACAAAGTTTCAAATGATGACGGTTTTGTTAATATGGAAAAGATAATCGATTTTGCTAGTGGGATTTATAAAAACAATCCTCAAAATATAACAAAGAATATTAGAAAATTTGCAGAAGAAAATTTAGATTATGGTAAAAAAATAGAGAAGTTAAGGGATTTTATAAATGGAATTTAAGAAGTATAAGAATTTTTTTGATAAATATATAAATATTGGTCTTTTAATCCTAATTCTTTTTTTTGAGTTTTTTTTGCCAACAATGTCTTTTAGATACGATATTCTTTTTATTTTTATTTTTGTATTATTAAACGTTAAAAATATAATTTCAGGTTATAAAGATAATAAAGTAATGTATTTACTTTGCTCTAGTTATATTTTATATAAATTTGTACAAGCCATTATTTTAAAAAGTCCAGATGAAAATTTAATTAATATAATTTGGGCAGCTTTATATGGCATATTAAACTCATTAGCACCCATTATATTTTTTATTACAATTTTAGTATCTAAAATTGATGAAAAATATAATAAAATTTTAAAAATATGTTTATTGTCATTTACTTTAGTGGTTATCGTTTACGGAATATTTACTTATATATTCGACATAAATTTAATGCTTTCTGGTATGTATATTTTTGATTATGCAAAAGGAAGAGTAGTAAGTTTTTTTGGAAATCCCAATGCATATGGCTTACTTTTAATAATGATGTTAATTTATGTATTATTTAATTATAATATTAACAAAATCATAAAATATTTATTTGCTATTTTAATAATGTGTTCCATATGTTTAACATACGGTAGATCATTATATTTTGTAATGGTTTTAACGATTTTTATTTATGTAATGTATTTAATTTTTAATAAAAATATAAAAAGGAAGTTATTTTCTATACTAGCAATTTTCTTTATTTCTATAATCACATTATATGTACCTAATAATAATTATTTATATATTTCATTGGGAGATGCTTTTGATAGTGCTTTTAATACAAGTATAACTACTAATTTTTACACAGAAGTTGATCGATTAAAAGACTTTATTAAAATCGCAGAATCTAAAGAAGATACTTCTAGTGAAAAAATTTATAACAATATTACCAGATCTAAAACCAATAAATTAAGTTCTGTCCAATCGAGAATTTTATTTTTCAATACATCATTAGAAGTATTTAATGAAAATAAATTTTTAGGAGTAGGAAGTTTAAATTATCATAAAAGTATTCAAGAAAAATTTGATAAAAGAAATATTGATTATGTTAAAAGTGGATTGCCTCATAACTATTATGTTTATTCTTTAACTGTTGATGGTTTAATCGGAGCTGTAATCCTGTTTATAATTTTGTTATTGTTAGGAATAAAAATTCATTTAAAAAAAGAAACTAAATTTATTATTCCCGAATTAATATATGCACTATTTTTGACAGTTAATTTATCAGGAGATTTTATGATGAAATATTTTTTAGTATATGTTATAATTTTTATATCGATGAATATTAATATTGATAATAAAATAAATAAAAAAGAAGAGGTTCAGGAAATATGAAATATGCATTAATTGGTTGTGGGAGAATATCTGTAAACCATATATCAGCAGCGATTAATAACGGTTTGGAAATAGTAGGTTTATGTGATATTTTAGAAGAAAAGACAAAAGAGAAAAAAGAAATGTTTCAAGAAATAAAGTCTGTAAACGAATATACAGATTATAAAAAAATGATTGCTGAAGAAAAACCGGAATTAGTTGCTATAGCAACAGAGAGTGGCAAACATGCTAAAATTGCGATTTATTGTTTAGAAAATGGCTGTAATGTTATAATAGAAAAACCCATAGCATTATCTCTTGAAGATGCTGATAAAATAATAAAGGCTGGAGAAAAAAATAATTTAAAAGTTTGTGCTTGCCATCAAAATAGGTTTAATAAAGCTATACAAAAAATTAGGACAGCAATTGAAACTGAGAAATTTGGAAGGATATTTAATGCTGCAGCAACGATTAGATGGAATAGGAATGAAGAATATTATGTTCAGGCTCCATGGCGAGGGACTTGGGAACAAGATGGCGGATGTTTAATGAATCAATGTATACACAACATTGATTTAATTCGTTGGATGATGGGGAATGAAATAGATGAAGTATTTGCTTATACAGCTAATTTAAATCATAATTATTTAGAAGTTGAAGATTTGGGAGTGGCTGTAGTAAAATTTAAAAATGGCGGTTATGCAACTATAGAGGGTACTACTAATGTTTTCCCCAAAAATTTAGAAGAGACTTTGTATGTTTTTGGAGAAAAAGGTACTGTTAAAATTGGAGGTAGTTCTGTAAATAAGCTTGAAGTATGCAAATTTACGAATGAAGAAGAAAATGAACAAGATATTTTATCAGAATTCTCAGAGGAACATAAGAATGTATATGGTTTAGGCCATGGATTATTATATAAAGATGTAATAAATTCAATAAAAGAGAATAGAGAACCATATGTGGATGGATATGCCGGAAGAAGAGCATTAGAGTTAGTTCTTGGAATATATAAATCCGCAAAAGAAAAGAGACCTATTAAATTCCCATTAAAAAATGTAAGCACTTTGGATTTTACGGGATTATTTTAAAATAACTTAAAAATATTAGATTTTTCTATATTTATATCTTAGTGGACTTGTATCCTTTCCTTAGTAGTAAAACAGAATAATATTTAGTGTTTAATTTATGGGGGGGGGATATCTAATAGTCTTTTGTGTTAAAATATTCATTAGCGATTCAATCTTTTATTAATTGATTTTGATAACTCAATTATACAATTTTAATCACTTTTATATAAATTTCTGTTTCACATCAATTGTAACCGTACATTTCTATTTTTGGTAAAATTTTACTTTCATTGACTTTTTCTTCTTTTTTTTGTAAAATTATATATACAAAGAATTTAGAAGTGGAGGCTGGTTGATATGATAGAGGAAAAAATATTTTTAACACCCAATGATATTTTTGAAAAAGAATTTAAATATGATGCTAGAGGATATAGGCCTCAGGAAGTAGACAAATTCTTAGATATTATTATGAAAGATTATATAGAATATAATACTATTAATAAAAGATTATTAAATGAAATAAAAAATCTTGAAAAAGATAATCTAACACTACAAAGTGAAATACGTGATTTAAAATCCAAGTTAGAACTTGTTGAAACAAATGCTAACAAAGGTGTTACAAATGTTGATATATTAAAACGACTAAGTGAACTTGAGAAAATAGTTTACGGAGAAGAATAATAATTTTTAGACAAACGCTGCATACAATTATGTAGAGGAAAGTCCATACTCGCACTGTCCTGAAATGGCAGTAGTGATCGTGCTAGAGGAAAAAATAACTCTAGGTAGGAAACTAACGGCATCGAGGTAGTCAAGAACTGATTATATTAAATATAAAAGTGCTATAGTGACGAACTCTTTAGGAATAAAGAGAGTGGAACGAAGTAAACCCCGCGAGCGAGAAACCCAAATTTGGTAGGGGAATTTTTACAAAGGAATAAAACGGAGTAAAAAAAGTAATCTTAGATAAATGTTTGTCACCTTTTTAAGGTACAGAATATGGCTTATTAAAATTATTATATAAAGGAGATATACGTGAAAGATATAGGGCAGAGTTTTAAAGAGACAAGAGAAGCAATTGGAATAGAGATAGAAGAGGCCGCCTCGGATATGGAAGTGACAGTAGCGCAGCTTGAAAATCTGGAAGATGGTAATGCTAATGCATTCAAAGATGTTTTTTTCTTAAAAGATTTAATAAAAAAATATGCTAAATATCTAAACTTGGATGAAAATAAACTGATAGAAGAATATAGTGAGTTTATGTTTAACTTCACTTCTAAAATACCTATTTCAGAAATTGAAAAACAAGTGGAGACATTAAAAAAGGAAGAATCGAAAGAAGCTGTAAAAAAAATAACTTCGCCTTATACAAATCCTAAAAATAAAAATGAAAATAAATCTAAATTATATATTTATATTATTGCAGGATTTATATTGGTGGCCTTATCAGTATTAATGTTTATTTTTATAAAAAAACAAACAGATAAAAACGATTTTGTAGGAATTAATTTTTTGGAAGGAGTATTTTATGAATTTACCAAATAGAATAACAATGGCTAGAATTTTTTTGTCAGGCTTATTAATTATTATGTTAATATTTCCATTTTATAGGCTTGGATATACATTCCCAACTTATGTAATAGCAAATGGAAAAAGCATTTTAGATAGTAAGTACCTTTTAGCCGGAGCTGTTTTTATAATTGCGTCCCTTACTGATTTTCTTGACGGCTATCTTGCTAGAAAACTAAACTTGGTAACAGATGCGGGTAAAGTATTAGATGCTATTGCAGATAAAATGCTTGTTAATGGAATTTTAATTATATTGGCTGTAGATAATCAAATTAGTGTTATTGTTCCTGTAGTAGTTATTATAAGAGATATTGCAGTGGACTCAATAAAAATGATTGCTGGGAGTAAAAATGGGGCTGTTGCAGCAAGCTGGACTGGAAAAATAAAAACCGCCTGCATGATGTTAGGCTTATCATTATTATTTTTTGGGAATCTTCCATTTGAATTATGGAATCTAAGGGTAGCAGATTTTCTTATTTTAATTGCAACAGTTTTATCTGTTGTAAGTGGTGTCCAGTATTATTTAAATAATAAAAAATATTTATTTGAGGATAATAATATTCAAAATTAAATTTCATTATAGGACAAAATTCTATTTTGTTTTATTTTTTTTATTTAAAACCAAATTTTAACAAACAATTGTTTGAAATTTATGTTGACATTAAAATTATATAGATGTAAAATATTAATGTAAGGAGGAAAAATCAAATGGAAAAAAAAGTTAAAGGAAAAGATAATACGCTTGAACAAGTGCTTTTAGATATAGAGAAACAATTTGGTAAAGGTGCTATTATGAAAATGGGGGAAGGTGGCATAAAAAATATAGATGTTATTTCTAGTGGTAGTATATCACTTGATATAGCTTTAGGAGTTGGAGGATATCCCAAAGGAAGAATTATAGAAATATTCGGACCTGAATCTAGCGGTAAAACAACCATTGCTTTACACGCAATCGCAGAAGTACAAAAAGCTGGCGGAAAAGCAGCATTTATAGATGCAGAACATGCTTTAGATCCAGTATATGCTAAGAATTTAGGTGTTGATACAAACGAACTGTTATTATCACAGCCAGATACTGGAGAACAGGCATTAGAAATATGTGAAGCATTAGTGAGAAGTGAAGCAATTTCAATAATAGTAATTGATAGTGTGGCAGCTTTGGTACCTCAGGCAGAAATTGAAGGAGAAATGGGTGATTCTCATATGGGACTTCAAGCAAGGTTGATGTCACAGGCTTTAAGAAAATTAAGTGGAGTTATTAACAAGACAAATACTATCTGTGTTTTTATCAATCAACTTAGAGATAAAGTAGGTGTCATGTTTGGAAGTCCGGAAACAACCCCTGGAGGAAGAGCATTAAAATTTTATTCTACTGTTAGACTTGATGTAAGACGTGGAGAACAAATAAAAATTGGCAATGAGATTATTGGAAATAAAACTGTAATTAAA
>CAZBKY010000015.1:0-17474 GCA_964492595.1 uncultured Muribaculaceae bacterium | reverse complement strand
GATAAAGTTTCCAGTAAATCTATATCTTTTCCTTTTTCAAAATAACTTAAAGATACGGCAATAATTGCAGGATCTAGCGCATGAATATTTATTCTTTTAGGGCTGGATGCAAAATTTGACCCCGCCCTTATTAAATTTTCATAGTCGCTTTGGCAAGCCCCAGAAATAATTATTAAATTTTCATAAGATTTTTCATATTTCCTTGCTGCTCTTACCGCACTTACAAAACTTGAACTATTTTTATACTCTGATTTTTTATTGCTTTTTTCCCCATAATAAGCATCATGTCCGGTTATTACTAAAATATCAGGATTTGTTTCTTCTAAATAATTTAAAATATTTTTGTATGTTTCTTTTTCATTAACGGTTTTACCAAATGCTAGTACATTTGCTTTTTTATAAAAATCCATACATTTCTTTAGATATTCAGCATCTCCATCTATATGAAGTATTTTACCAGGCATATAAAAATAATCGCTTCTGTTTAGGTTTTGATTATTTATTATATTTTCAGCATGGGAATCATCATATTTTATTTCATTTTTTTTTACTTTGATTAAATCTGATACATATGCATCAGCTAGAAGTCTTACTTCAACACCTTTCAAATAGCAAATCTTTTCATCAGTTTTAATTACTTTAAAAATAATATCATTGTTATGAGATTTTCTTGTGACATAGTCTCCTACTTGTATCATATATTCACCTACACTAAATATATGATAATAAAAAAAATATATATCTATATGTTGTTAGATATATCTATAAATTCTTCAATTGTTAAAGATTCAGCCCTTGCGGTTAAATCTTTATTATATTTTTTTAATGTTTGTGAAATTTTAATTAAGTTATAATCTTTTAAATTGTTTTTTAAATTTTTTCTTTTAAATTTAAACGCATCTTTAACTAATTTATAAAATTTTTCTTCATCATTTGCTTTTATTTTATTTTCAAGCTTGGTAAATTTTACAACACCGCTGTCAACTTTAGGTTTTGGATAAAAACAATGTTTACTAACATTTAATACTTTTGAAATTTTATAATTATACTGCAAAAACACACTTAATGAATTATAAGCTTTTGTTGAAGGTTTAGCCAAAAATCTGTCAGCCACTTCTTTTTGAACCATTAAAATCATCTGATAGGCATCTGATTCATTATAAATTTTATTTATTATCGGGGTTGTTATATAGTAAGGGAGATTGGCTATAAAGTATAAATATTTATATTTTTTTTCACTTAAAAACTTCTTTAAATCTATTTTGAGAAAATCGGTATATATTACCTCTAAGTTTTTTGATTTTATTTTACTTAAATCATTTTTTAGTCTCTCATCTATTTCAAAACATATTATATTTGCACCAAGTTCTACCAACTTTTTTGTTAAAGCACCAGACCCTGGACCAATTTCCATTATTAAAGAGTCTGGGTATATTTCTACTTCCTCTATTATTTTATTAATTATATTTGCATCAATTAAAAAATTTTGTCCAAGAGACCTCTTGTATTCAAAATTTTTCACACTTACCATCCTAATCTTAATATATCAAATTCTAAATTTCTAATTCTTCCTACATTAACTCTTGCTTCGCTTTCACTTTCCATAAGCAGATCGATATCATTACCCCCTACACCTCTATCCATTATAACAGCAATAATAGGTTCATCTGAAACTCGACTTACGTTAAATCTAAGTACTGTCCCGCATGGATATTTTTTAGAGCTTGCCACCATTCTAATTTGACCATATTCTGCATCTGAAAACATTATTCCTTTTTCAAGAACATTGATTCTGGGTTTACATGCCACTACACCGCTACATAAAGGACAATCTCCAGCATACCCTGTTAATTCTCCAGTGAATTTAGATACTGCTTCATATAAAGATGTTTGGTATGAAATTTTTTGATGTTCCTCTATTACTTTATAATTAAGTGCTTTATTTGTATTTTCATTTGTTGTTATTGTAATTGAGCTTCTATTTAAACCTGATGTACATAGTAAAAACACAAAAAATATTAATGAAAACATTCTTATATAAGTAAGCCATTTTTTAGGTTTATATACTTTCATAAAGCTCCTTTAAAATACATATAAATTATATCATTTTTTTCTATCAAAGTCAAAAATTTTTTTGCAGTTTGCGGTGGTAATTTTTTCTATTTCCTGAAGGTCTAAGTTTAGGATTTCTGCAAGTTTTTGAGCAATTATTTTAATGTTTGCAGGTTCATTTTTTTTGCCTCTTTTGGGCTCGGGGCTTAAATAAGGGGCATCTGTTTCTAAAACAATATTTTCTATTCCAAGTTCATTGATTTTTTCTTTTAAATCGCTGTTTTTAAATGTAATAAGTCCGCCTATACCAAGCTTATATCCTAATTTTATATATTCCCTACCAATTTCCACTGAATCAGAGAAGCAATGAATTATTCCTTTTAATTTATATTTTTTTAATATTTTAATAGTATCTTCGGTTGCATCTCTAGAGTGAATTACGACCGGCAAATTATATTTTTCTGCGACTGAGAGCTGGAAAGAAAACCATTTTTTTTGTTTCTCTATGTTATTTTTATTATGAAAATAGTCCAGTCCTATTTCTCCCACAGCAATAAATTTTGGATTACTCAGATTATTAACAATATATTCTTCAAAAACGGAAAAATTACTATCATCAATTTCTTCCGGATGAATTCCCAAAGTATAATAAAAACCATATAATTTTGAATATTTTATAACTTCTTCAAAATTACTAAAACTTGTAGAACAGTTAATTACTATTTCTACACAATTAAAATTAGCATTTTTTAATATCTCATCAATATTATCATAATAATCCTCATATATATGAGCGTGAGTATCAATCAACATCAAAAACCTCTAATCGTTTGTGATTACAAGAACATACTTTAATGAATAATAATCAAACGTAATCAAAAATATGAACTCATACATATGTTGAAACCTAAATGCAGTTAATATAATAGCATTAGTTATCAACAAAATTACTGCGAACACAACAAACTTCTTATTTACTTTATACTTCAATAATGCTTTTATTGTTTTCATAGATCATCAAACAGACTATATCAATTAATGTCTTTCTTTTCAACAAGAAAGACAATTTTTTTTAAATGTTGACATTTTTTTTACACATTAACATTCTAATTTTAGTTTTAAAAGCTGGCTTATTATATCAATTATAGTTATATCTTTCTCAGAAATGCTTTTGTCACTAATTAATATAATGCTTCCTAATATGTCTGCACTTATTATTATAGGACAAAAGTAGTAGCATTTATTAATGATTAATGCATTATTTATTTTAAATGTTTTGTTGGTACTCTCCAATATTTGTTTTCTTTGCTCAAGCATCGTGCTTATATTTGAAGATAATTCAAAGCTATTTATGCTTTCTCTCAATCTTTTTGAAACAACAATTATTTTTTCTTTGTCGGTAATTATATAATCACAAAGTAAATATTTATCCATAATAAATAAATAATTATCAAGTACACTCTCCAAACTTTCAAGTCTGTAATACTTTTCAAGTATTATTTTACCTTCACTAGCAATTATTTCTATATCATCATTATTTTTTATATTTAAAGTTTTCCTGATTTCTTTTGGTATAACTATTCTTCCAAGGTCATCAATTTTCCTAACGATTCCTGTCATAGCTGCCTCCTATGTATTAGTTTACTTATTTAAAATCTTATTATACATTGACAATTATTTTTTTTTAAAATATACTTATTTAATAGAAAGAAGGTATATTTTGAACACTATAGTAGAGGCGACAATTGAAATTCCAATGGGAACTAAAAATAAATTTGAAATAAACAAAGAAACCGGAAAAATAAAATTAGATAGAGTTTTGTATTCTGCTTTAACATACCCTGGAGAATATGGATTTATAAGTGACACTTTGTCTGAGGATAAAGACCCGCTTGATATTTTGATAATAAGCTCATTTCCTACTTTTCCCGGATGTGTTGTAGATGCAAGGGTTATTGGATATTTAGATGTAATTGATGATAATAAGGAAGATGAAAAAATAATAGCGGTTTTAGATAAAGATCCGCGTTTTAATCACATTAATTCTATGAGCGATTTGCCAGAACATCAGTTAATTGAAATAAAAGACTTCTTTCAAAATTATAAAACTCTTCAAAATATAAAAGTTATAGCAAAAGATTTTCGTTCAAAAGAGGAAGCAGAAAAGCTCATTGAGGAAGCAAAGATAAGGTATAAAAAAAGTGAATAACTGCTATTTTACTTATTTATTCATTTTTTATTGATATATTTTAATAAATCCAATATGTAGTAAAGATAATTTTTTTCGTAATTTAATTTGAGTAAAGATAAAATTATATAATTATTTCTGTAAACAAAAGCAAATTTTGAATTTATATGAGTCGCCTCTACAAATAAATTTTCTATATTTATTTTAGAATATACAGCATCAGTTATTTTTAAAGATATTTTTGTTTTGTTATTTATTAATATTGAAACATTTAATTTATTTAGTAATTTTGACACATATTTTTGTATCATATATATTTCAATTTTATTATCAATTGTTCCAAATCTATCTATTATCTCTTTTTTAATTTCTTCATATTTTTCATCGCTGTCAATTGAATTTATTTTGTTGTGGACCTCAATTATAAGTTCATCTTCATCAGTATATTTTTCACTTATATGAGTGTCTACTTCATCAAGTATTGTCTTTTTTTCATTATCTTCTTCATCTTGAGTTTGGTTTAATTCCTCGTTTATAAGCTCTAAATACAAGTCAACACCCACAGCGTCTATAAATCCCGCCTGTTCTGTTCCTAAAATATCGCCAGACCCTCTAATGCTTAAATCTCTCATTGCAATTTTATATCCGCTGCCTAATTCTGTGAATTCTTTAATTGCATTAAGCCTTTTTGAAGCGCCTTCAGTAATATTATTTATATTTTTATACATTAAATACGCAAAAGCAATTTTATCGCTTCTGCCAACTCGTCCTCTAATTTGGTATAACTGGCTAAGTCCAAATAAATCCGCTTCAACAACTATAATTGTGTTTGCATTGGGGATATCTATCCCATTTTCAATAATTGTAGTGCTTATTAAAACATTAAATTTATTTGAGTAAAAATCTGACATGATATCCTGTATTTGTTCTTTATTCATCTTGCCATGAGCATATTTTATAGCGACTTCAGGAATTAACTTTCTATATTGAGCTATTAGTGCATCCATGTTTTTTATTTTGTTGTATAAAATAAATACCTGTCCACCTCTGGATACTTCTTTTATTACTGCTTCTTTTAGTAGCAACTCATCATAAGCTATAACATATGTTTGAACTGGGTATCTGTTTTTAGGAGGAGTTTCTATAAGCGACAAATCTCTTATTCCGGTTAAAGACATTTGAAGAGACCTTGGAATTGGTGTTGCTGAAACACTTAAAATGTGAACATTAGATTTATATTTTTTTATTTTTTCTTTGTGAATAACTCCAAATCGCTGTTCTTCATCTATAACGAGCAGCCCTAGTCTCTCTGGCTTTATATCATCACTAAGCAATCTATGAGTACCAAAAAGTATATCAATTTTTCCTTCTGTTAAGTCTTTTAATATTTGTTTTGTTTTAGAAGGTGTAGTATGTCTATTTAATAATTCAATATTTACTCCATAATTGCTAAATCTTTTTAATGCACTTTCATACTGTTGCCGGGAAAGAAGAGTTGTGGGACATAAATACATAACTTGTTTGTCATTCATAACTGTTTTAAATATCGCTCTGAATATTACTTCAGTTTTGCCATACCCTACATCCCCGCATAATAGTCTGTCCATTGGCTTAGAAGATTCTAGGTCCCTCTTTATCTCAGCAATTGCTTTTAGTTGATCTGGAGTTTCTTCATACTCAAAATCAGATTCAAATTGTTTTTGAATTTCATAGTCCTTTTCATAAGGCATTACTCTAGCTTTATTTCTTTCTTTATAAATCTTTATTAATTCATCTGCGACTTCTTTAACTCTGTTTTTTATTCTATTTTTTATTTTTTCCCATTCTGCGCTGTTTAATTTCTGAATATTGGGTCTGGCTCCATCTTTGGAAGAATATTTATACAATTTATCAAGATTATCAACAGATATGTATAATTTATCTGACCCTTTATACTGCAGAAGTATGTAATCTTTTTCTATTCCACCTTTTTTTATCGTAGAAATTCCCATATAAACGCCTATTCCATGCGCTTTATGTACAATATAGTCTCCAACTTTTAAATTTTCAATATTTGT
The DNA here is from genome assembly GCA_964492595.1 of uncultured Muribaculaceae bacterium. Lineage (GTDB taxonomy): Bacteria > Bacillota_I > Bacilli_A > RF39 > UBA660 > CAYNFP01. The sequence continues at coordinate 11,177 of CAZBKY010000015.1, read as the reverse complement.
AATTCTTTTTCCATATTTATATTTTAAATTATAACTGCAACTTTCAATACTTTTTCTTAAATCATTAATAGAATAATAATAATTATTTTTATATACAAAACCTTTATTTAAAGGTTCATTTATTACTTTTATATTTCTATTTTTAACCAAATCATTAAATTTGGAGTTGGTCGAATATAATATTCCTTTATTTTTTATTATAGTATTTATAAATATTTCTTCTTTTTCATTAAAGTTTTCTATTTCCTGAGATGATAAAGTCAAGTCATAACCACTAATCTTATCCAGTAAATCTACATATAGCCTATTTTTTATATTTTTAAAATTAAAATCATAATTATTATCATCTCCATAATATAGAGCCTGTTTTTTTATGTTTTCTAAAGAATTTAAAACTTTTGATTCATCCTGAATTATAAGAAGAGGATTATTTAAATATTCCAAAATATTAGAACTTGAACTAGTATAGTCATCTATAATAGGTTTTATAGTTATATTATTTATTTCCTTTATTGAAAGTTGAGTAAACTCATCGAAATACTTTACCTTTTCTATACTGTTGTCAAAAAATTCTATTCTTATTGGATGTTCTTCGTTTATGGGAAATATATCAATAACAAAACCTCTTACAGAAAATTCTCCAGTATTTGTGACAACCGCATCTTTTTTGTATCCTATTTCTGATACTTTTTTAATTAACTCTTCTCTATTTATATGTTGAGATATATGCAAATTTATTGATAAATTTTTAAATTTTTTATAATCAGGAAGCTTTTTTAAAAAACTGTTGGTATGGCAAATTACTATTTTAGGTTTCTCACCAGATATATTATTTAATAAATTCATTCTCATATAAAGTAAATCAGGAGAAACCGCGATTGCCTTTCTTGTTAAATAATCATCTTCTGGAAAAATATATACGTTATCATAATAGTTTTTTAATTTAAAAAAAAGTTTGTTAGCTTCATTTAATGTAGAGGTTAATATTGCTAAATCTCTTTTTTCATACGAAAACGTATACAATATAAATTGATTGTATATTTCATTATCTGATATCGATAATTTTAAATTATTCTCAATTTTAAAGTCAAAAAGTTTACTGAATAATGTTGTTTTCATCAAATTCCCCATTATATTTACACATTAACTTTTCAAAATCTATTTTACAAAAATCTTCTATTATATTTTGTGATTTAATAATTACTTTCTGTAATTCTTTTTTTTCAAAAATCGTAAATTTACCTAAAACATAATTTTTTAATCTTTTCTGCTTTTTAGAAATTCCAATTTTCAATCTTTTTATTTCCTCTGTTTTTAAATTTTGTAATATATTTTTTATTCCATTATGCCCGCCTGATGACCCATTTTTCTTTAATTTTAATTTCCCGAGTTCAAAATTAACATCATCATAAATCACCAAAATATCACTTGATTCTATATTAAAATAGTTTTTAAAATCTCTAACTGTATCTCCTGATAAATTCATATAAGTTTGAGGTTTTAATAACAAAATTTTTTCGTTGTTTAAAACAAATTCAGAGTATAATCCATTAAATTTTAACTTGAAAGATAAAGAATTATTATAAGCATACTCATCAACAATCATAAAACCAACATTATGCCTGGTGTTATCATATTCTTTACCTGGATTACCAAGGCCGACTATAAGTTTCATTTTCTGTTCTCCTCATTTTTATTATACAGTAAATTCTTAGAAACTCCATATTTTTTAGAAATGAATTTCACCGCATCTTTATTAGACAAACCTTTTTTTATTTCATTTTTTAATTCAGCTAAAATATAGTCAAAATCCACCTTTTTTTCTCCTTTTTCTAAAATTATTACTATTTCTCCTTTTATATTTTCATAATATTTCATTGCTTCTTCCACAGAACCTCTGAATACTTCTTCATATATTTTGGTTATTTCTCTGCATATAGCAATATTTCTATTACCCATAACAGCCAGTATAGTTTCCATTGTTTTTAAAAATCTATGAGGAGATTCATAAAATACAATTGTGTATTCTAAATCTTTTAAACTTTCAAGTTCTTTTTTTGCAATAGAATTTTTACCGTTTAAAAATCCATAAAATAAAAATCTGTTAGCCTCAATACCTGACATATTTAAAGCAGGGAGTAAGGCAGAAGGTCCTGGGAGTGCTATAACATTTATATTATTTTTAATAACTTCACCTACAACTTCATATCCCGGGTCACTTAATAATGGCGTACCTCTGTCTGAAATTAAAGCAAGGTTCTTTCCTTCTTTTAATTCTTTTACTATAATAGTTTTTACTGTTTTTTCGTTATACAAGTGACAGGATTTTAATTTTTTCTTTATATCAAGTGCATTTAATAAAACTGAAGATGTTCTTGTATCTTCTGCATATATAATATCAACCGATTTTAATATATTGCATGCCCTTAGTGTTATATCTTTTATATTCCCTATTGGTGTAGGCACTATATAAAAATTTCCGAAATTTGATTTTTCATAGCTTTTTTGAATCATTTTAAAATTTCTCCTTAATTTTCAAACATTTTTAATATTTCTTTGGTATATGCACCGGTTTTAGTATGAACTATTAAAGGGCTTAGTATTTTAACCCCGGGATTTGTATTTTTTCTTGCTTCTATAAGGACCAAATTAGATTCTTTCCCGGCTTTAGGAAAAACAAATCTTATTCTTTTAGGTTCCAATTTATATTTTGTCAAAGTAGATAATATTTCTGATAATCTTTCACTTCTATGTATTAATGCAAAAACACCTTTATTTTTTAATAAAGAGGCAGATATTTCTATTATCTTTTCTAAATCTATTAAAGTTTCATGTCTTGCATTTGTTTTTACTGTATTTTCATTTAAAATACTTTCTTTAGTATTTTTAAAGTATGGAGGATTTGAAAAAATCAAATCAAAATATTCTGCTTTATAGAAATTTAACAAATCTTTTATATCCAGTTTTCTAATTTCTATTCTATCTTCTAATTTATTTAATTTTACAGTATCACAAGCTAATTTATAAATTTCATCCTGAAGTTCTATACCTATTATTTTTGCTGTTGTTTTGGTAGATAAAATAAGCGGAATAGGGGCGTTTCCACAGCCTAAATCTAAAATTTTTTTATACTCTTTTTTTATTTCAACAAAATTAGGCAGCAATATTGAATCTAAACTAAAGTTAAAATAATCGTTGCACTGAATTATTTTTAAATTTTTATAACCCACCAAATCATTTATTATGTTTTCCACACTCATCACACTTACTTTTCAATATAACTGTTTCCTTGCCATAATCAGAAATGTTGACAATATATTTTCTGTTTGGTATATCTAGAAATATTACAGGGCCTTCTCCATTTTCGGTTTTTACAATATCCCCCAATTCTGGCATCCCTTTTCTGTTGCGGCTATAAAGTTCATCCTCATAATTCAAACAGCAAAGTAATCTTCCGCACTGTCCATTAATTTTTGTTGGATTTAAAACTATGTTCTGATTTTTAGCCATAGAAATAGATACTGAATCCAAATCTTTAAGAAAACAAGAACAGCATAGCTCTCTTCCGCACTGACCGATCCCGGAAACTTCTTTTGCTTTGTCTCTCACACCTATTTGTCTTAACTCAATTCTCGTTTTATAAACAGAAGCCAGTTGCCTTGCCAATTCTCTAAAATCAACTCTATTATCTGATAAAAAATATAACATTAACTGTGTTCTTTCAAAATTATATGAGGCATCTATAAATGTCATAAGAAGTCCTAATCTTTTAGCAATTTCATTTGCTTTTTTTATTGCGTTTTTTGCATCATTTTGATTTTTTTGATATATTATTTCATCTTCAGAGGTTGCTACTCTTATTACTCTTGATAAGTCTGATTTTTCATCAGCTTTCTTTATTTCTTCGCTACCCAATACTACTATTGCATACTCATATCCCTTTTCGGTCTCCACAATAACATTCTTCTTACCATTTAATTCTATATTATTCAAATCAAAATAATAAATTTTTCCATTATTTTTAAATTGAATTCCTACTATTTTCTTCATTTTACACTCTCCCAAGCTCAATTAATATTTTATCAATAAATGAATTAATATTTAAATTATAATTTAGTAAATTTAAATTTTTATTTATTATTATAATTTTACTAATAAGTCTTTTTTCATCATTATTCATAACTACTTTTTCTATAGAGGCAGCATCTCCAGCAAAATATTCTAAATCTATATCGTTTATCTTATTTAAGCAGTCTTTATAAAAATATTGTACTATATTGAGTACATTTGTCAATTTTTCTTTTTCTACATTTTTATATAATTCATTACTGTAAGCAATAGTTTTTTCCTTGTTTCTTTCAATTTTATTTAATATTGATAAAGTCTCGCTTACTGTTTTTTCGTCATATAATTCATAGATATTCTTTACTTTTTCATTTGTTTTTTGTATTATCTGACATCTAGATTTGATAGTAGGAAGAACTTTCTCTATATTTTTTGTAAACAAAAATGCATATATATTTGTGGGCGGTTCTTCTAAAATCTTTAATAAACTATTGGCAGAATAATCATTTAATTTATCACATTCTTTTATAATGTATATTTTGCTTTCATTAATCTGAGAAGTTTTAGATAATTCTTCTTCTAAATCTTTTATAGCTTCTTTTTTTATAACATTTTTCTCAGGCCCAATAATATATATATCGGGATTATTTTGGGTAGACAAATTTCTTTTAAAAATATATTTGTTAAAAGTTTCTTCCATGCATTCAATCAGTTCATCATAAGAAGAATTTGAAAATAAAAAAGCATGTCCAATTGAATCATTGAAGTCTAAATTTTTAAAATATCTTTTTATTATCAAATCACTTCTCATAATACCTCTATAATATAACTTTTAATATTAACAGCGAAACCATTCCGGGCATACCTAAAACACTTACAAAACCTATAGAATAAATATTTATTGGCACAGTATATCCTGTCTTACTTACCAAAACATTAAACGTATATAGCATACAGAGCGCCACAACTATTTTTCTTATAATAAATAATATTTTTTTCACAGTATTCTCCTTATTAAAAAATATTATGATTATTTTTTTTTATTCTAAATATTTTCTATCATCCAAAGCTTTAGAAACCATTATTGGATCTAAGAACTCTATGTCTGATCCCATAGGAATTCCATAAGATAACCTAGATATTTTTAAATTTTTACCTTCTAATAATTTTTTTATATATAAAGATGTTGTTTCTCCTTCGATTGATGGTGATAGCGCTATAATTATCTCCTTAACATTTTCATTTATCCTTTCCTTTATTAAAGAATAAATATTTATATCTTCTGGATTGATATCTTCAATTGGACTAATTAATCCATCTAAAATATGATATTTTCCATTGTAATTTCCGCTTTTTTCAAAAATAAAAGCACTTTTTGAATCTTCAACAACACAAATTATTGAATTATCTCTAGCATTTGATGTACATAAGTCACACTTTACTTTGTCGCTAAGTATACCACACTCTTTACATTTTTTGATTTTATTCTTAAAATTCAATAAATTTTTAGCAAATAAATCTATATCTTCTTTCGATAAAGAATCAACAGTATAAACAAAACGTTCTGCGGTTTTGTCACCAATCCCCGGAAAATTTTTAAAATTTTGTACAAGATCTTCAAACACTTTGGGGTATGGCATACTTAAAATAAACCTCCTAAGCCATTTGTATATTTACCTAATTTTGAATCTTTATCGCTTTTTACCTTTCCTAATGCTTCATTAGTTGCAACCATTATCATATCTTGTACTAATTCTTTGTCAGTTAAAGTCTCTTCATTCAATATTTCAATTTTTATGACCTCTGGTTTTCCGTTTATCTCAACTCTAACTCCATTGTTCTCTCCAACATATATAGTATTTTCTATTTCATTGGATATTCTTTCCATGTCTCCTTGTAATTTTTTAGCTTGCGCCAATAGATTTTGCATATTCATTTTTAATCACTTTCCTTTCTATTTTATGTCTATGCTTTCTTCACCAAATATTTCTGCAGCAGAAGATTTTTGTTTAACAACCTTACTTTTTATTTTTGCTTCTTCCATCAGACTATATTTTACACCATTTTTCTTGTTTTTAATATACTCTTCTTTTATTTCTTTCCATTCATTATTTAAAACTGCAACTGCTTTATATTTATTAGTAAATATTTCTGCTAAAAATTTTTCTATAAAATCTAAATTATTAAAGAATATATTTGATTCTCCTTCTTCTTTATAATTAAATATTAAATACTTATCTGAAGCTGCTACAATTTCTCCTTTTGTTAAAATATTTGCCACTATATTATATTTTTTACTAGAAATATAATCAACAAAATTTAAAGATTTAGCTTTTAATTCATTCAAAATCTGTTTATCTGCTTCCGCTAATGTGTTATTTATTCTTACTGAAATTATTTCCCGGGAAATAATTTTGTCATTTTCTAAATTTTTTGTTTCAATTATTTTGGTTTTTTTCACTAAATTTTCTTCAGCTTTTTCAATTTTTATTTTATTTAATACTGGAAAGTCATTAAAAATATCTAACAAGCTTATTTCAAACATAATTTTTTGATTCAGAGATTTTTTAATACTATTTGAAAGTTCTAATAATTTCTTTGCCAAATAAAGACAAACTTCGTTGCTAATAGATTTATATTTTTCTAAATTTTCTTCAGTTTTTTTATCAAAATACTTTTTTACATTATTATTTATATTAACATTTTTTGTTAATATAATAAGTTTCTCTACCACATTTAATAAATTTTTTCCATCTTCATAAAAATCATTAATCAGTTTAAGACTCTCTGCGGTATTGGTATTCAAAATACTATCAAACAATTGTTCTGTTTGTTTTTGTGAGATCCCACCATTAAGTGCATATATATCATCTATAGTAAAGTCTTTATTACAGCTTCCTAAAATTTGATCAAGGAAATTGATTGCATCTCGCATCCCGCCATCGCTTGCCTCTGATATTAGTTTTAATATATCTTCTGAGATTTCTTTACCTTCTTTTTTTAAAATGTTTTTTAAAAATTTTTCAATATCTCCCGGCAGGATTTTTTTAAAATCAAATCTTTGGCATCTAGATATTATTGTCAAAGGAATTTTTTGAATTTCTGTTGTAGCTAAAATAAATATTACATGTGCCGGAGGTTCTTCTAGTGTTTTTAATAATGCATTAAAAGCGCCAATAGATAACATATGGACTTCATCAATTATATAAATTTTATATTTACCAATAGTAGGCACAAGCTTAACATTGTTTCTTATTTCCCTTATTTCATCAACACCATTATTACTTGCAGCATCTATTTCAATTATATCTATGTCGTTTTCTTTCAATTCTTTACATATTTTACATTTACCACACATTTCACCATTATCATTATTTTCACAGTTAACAGCCTTAGCAAAAATCTTTGCCACGCTTGTTTTTCCAGTTCCTCTTGGACCATTAAATAAATAAGCATGACTTATATTGCCTGTTTTTATAGAATTTTTTAATATGTTAACAATTATTTCCTGACCAACAACTTCCGAAAACTTAGAAGGTCTATATTTTCTATATAAAGCCAAATATCCCATAAACTTATCCTCCCTGTTTTTAGAATTTATTTCCTATATTATAGCATTAAACTTTAAACAAATACTATCTTTTCTGAATAAAAAAAGTTGTTAATATTTTCTTGAATTCTTCCACATTTTGACTGCATTTATGATATTTTACTTTATTATTTTTTATTTCGTTTTTATCTAAAATATAAAACACATCTTTTATTCTAGATTCTTCAATGATTGAAGAACACATATTACATGGTTTTAAAGTGACATACATTGTACAGTTATCAAGTCTCCAATCTTTAATTTTTTTACATGCTTTAGAAATAGCCATAATCTCAGCATGCATTAAAGGATTTTTTAGACTTTCCTTTTTATTATAAGCTTTGGCAATAATTTTGTTATCTTTAACTATAATAGCTGCGACAGGAACTTCTCCTCTCACACAAGCTTTTTTTACTAATTTTTTTAATTCTTTTATATACTTTTCCATTATTTTCCTATAAAAAATGCACACACAGATGTTAAACATTAAGGCTGCTATTTTCCAATCCTGACCTATTTCTGCTACATCTGTTGTGCATAATGATTATATTTTATTTCTATTTAATAATCAATGTTCCACGTGGAACATTGTTGTGAAATTATTTCCCGGGAAATAATTTTGATGTTTCACGTGGAACATTATCCTATTCTTTTTCAACAAAATTATCTGTTTCTTCTTCTTTATCCACAATAGAAATCGAAGAAACACTATTATTATCTTTTAGATTTATTAATCTCACACCTTGAGTTACTCTACCCATCTGAGATATCTTATCCACTGACATCCTTATAATTGTTCCTAAATTTGTTATTATAATTAAATCTTTATCTTCTGAAACGGATTTAAATGCGACAACATTTCCGTTTTTTTCTGTAATGTTTATAGCTTTTACACCTTTGCTTCCTCTTTTTGTTTCCCTGTAATTTTCTACAGGTGTTTTTTTGCCATAACCTTTTTCTGTCACAACAAGAATGTTTTTACCTGATTCTGATATTTCCATAGATATACACGAATCACTTTCTTTTAATTTTATTCCTCTTACTCCAGAGGCTGTTCTTCCCATTATCCTGATTTCTGCTTCAGAAAATCTTACCATTCTCCCTTTTTGAGAACACATTAATACTTGGTTATCGCCTCGGGTTTTTTTAACAGATATAAGTTCATCGTTTTCTTTTAATGTAATCGCTATTTTACCACTTTGTCTGATGTTGTTGAAATCCTCAACTTTTGTTCTTTTAACTGTTCCATTTTTTGTTGCGAACAACAAACATTTGTACTCTTCGTTTGTTTCTATTTTTAATATAGTATTTATTTTTTCTTCCTTTTCGATTTGAATTAAATTTACTAATGGAAGTCCTTTTGAATTTCTAGAAAACTCTGGAATTTCATATCCTTTTAGTCTATACACCTTGCCTTTATTCGAAAAGAATAATATATAATCATGTGTAGATACGCTTATTATTTGTTCAACAAAATCCTCTTCATTTGTTGACATTCCCTTGATGCCAGTTCCACCTCTGTTTTGTATCCTATAAGTGTCAGCATTTACTCTTTTTATATAGTTTTTATTGGTGATTGTTATAATTGAATTTTTAACAGGAATTAAAGATTCATCTTCTATGTATTCAATTGCAGTCATATCTATTTCAGTTTTTCTTGAATCAGAATATTTATCTTTTATTTCCAATAATTCTTGTTTTATTATATTATTCACTTTTTCTTCACTTGCTAAAATTTCTTTGAATTCTGCGATTGATAATAACAATTCTTGCAATTCATTTTCAATTTTGTTTCTTTCAAGGCCTGTTAATCTGCGTAATTTCATCTCTAAAATTGCATCTGTCTGCACATCTGTTAAATTAAATTTAGAAATTAAGTTTTGTTTTGCAACATCATCACTTTCAGCACTTTTAATTATTTTTATTATTTCATCAATATTGTCTAATGCTATTTTCAAACCTTCTAAAATGTGAACTCTTTTTTCCGCCTTATCCAAATCAAATTTAGTTCTTCTTATTATAATTTCTTTTTGATAATCTATATATTTTGATATAATTTCTTTTAAATTTAAAGTTTTTGGCTGTCCTTGATCCAACATAAGGAAAGCTATTCCAAAAGATGTCTGCAATTGAGTGTGTTTGTATAAATTATTTAAAATAACATTTGCATTAGCGTCTTTTTTTAATGTTATAACTATTTTCATACCATTTTCTATATTAGTCTCTTCATGGTAATCAGCTATTCCATCTATTACTTTATCTCTAACTAATTCTGCTATTTTATTTTTTAAATCAGAGGTGTTAATGCCATAAGGTATTTCTGTTATCACTATTAAATGCTGGTCTTTATTTTCCTGTACTTCAGCCCTACATCTTATAGTAATTGAACCTCTTCCTGTTTCATACGCCTTTTTTATGCCGCTGTTCCCTAGTATAGTTGCTCCAGTAGGAAAATCAGGGCCTTTTATATATTGCATTAAACCCAAATTATCTATATCATTATTATCAATATAAGCTACACATCCATCTATTACTTCTCCTAAGTTGTGAGGAGGAATATTGGTTGCCATACCAACAGCAATACCCATAGTTCCATTTATTAAAACATTAGGAAAACGACTAGGTAAAACTCTAGGTAAAACTCTAGGTTCTTTTTCTGTTTCATCAAAGTTTGGTACAAAATCTATAGTATCTTTTCCGATATCTCTTAAAAGTTCTAAAGATATTTTAGATAACCTAGATTCTGTATAACGCATTGCAGCTGCTCCATCTCCATCTGTATTACCAAAGTTTCCATGACCATCTACCAAAACATACCTATAGCTAAAATCTTGCGCCATACGTACCATAGCATCATAAATAGAAGTATCACCATGCGGATGATATTTACCTATAACATCTCCTACAATTCTAGCGCTTTTTCTATAGGGCTTGTCAGGTGTATACCCTGATTCATACATTGAATATAATATTCTTCTATGCACTGGCTTTAAGCCATCTCTTAAATCCGGTAAAGCTCTATCAACAATAACGCTCATTGAGTAAGCCAAAAATGATTTTTCTACTTCATCTACTATATTAAAATGTTCTATCTTATCCATAACGCGCCTCCTATATATCCAATTCGCCTGCAAATGGCGCATTTTCTTCTATAAATATTCTTCTTGGTTCGACCTCTTCTCCCATCAGTCTTTCAAATACCTGATCTGCAGATAATGTATCTTCAACAGTTATTTTTCTTAATATTCTATTTTCTTTAGACATTGTTGTATCTCTTAACTCATCAGCATTCATCTCTCCCAAACCTTTCATACGTAAAATTGTATATTTGGTATTTTCAGGTAAAGATTTTAAAAATTCATCTCTTTCTGTTTCATCTAATACATATTTTGTATTCTTTCCATATACTATTTTAAATAAAGGCGGCTGAGCTGCATATACATACCCGGCTTCTACAACTGGTCTAAAAAATCTGTAAAATAATGTTAACAATAAAACTCTAATATGTGACCCGTCCACATCA
>CAZBKY010000014.1:0-17621 GCA_964492595.1 uncultured Muribaculaceae bacterium | reverse complement strand
AAAAATCAAGTCCTAAAATCGGAAGAAATGACTCATGTCCTTGTGGAAGTGGCAAAAAATATAAGCACTGTTGCGGAAGGTAAAACTAAATAAAAGACCCTTTTTAACAATTAAAAAAATAATGCAGAGATTTAAAAAAAATATCATAAATATAAAATGTACCAAGAAATATTAAAACAGAATGCCACGAAATTATAAAAAATGTATTGTGCTTTTTGTATAAATGATGCATATACAACAAAAGATGGAGTGCTTATTGTTCCAATAGGATGCCTAAAAGATTAATATTAAATTAAAGTAAAATAAAAGTTTCATGTTTTTTTGTAAATAAATTTGTAAAAAAATATATACATCATTGACATTCATTTGTGTGCGTATATATAATTGAATTAAAGAAGAGGAGATGAGTATAAATGTCAGAAGAAGAAATTATATCTAGAGCTTGTAATCAATTAGGAGAACCCGAGAATGTCCTATTTACTGAATTTCTAAAAGAAATTACTTTAAAAAAATTGGGAAATATAACATTTAAAGAATGGTTGGGAAAAAAACAGGACATAAAAATAGAATCTCTTTGTAAACAAATAGGAGAGCCAAGGCAAACTTTAGAAACATGTTTTAGAAAAGAAAGCGTGATGGGTATGGAAAACATAACTTTTTACGAGTGGCTAAAACGAGCAGTGGATAAGAGGTATAATCCAGTACAACTCCTTGGTAGTGAAACGGAAGAGAAAAGAGGAAGATAAAAAATCTTCTTTTTTTAACCTTTTTATTAAAATCAAAAAACAAAATCAGTATATTTTATTCTTCTAAATATTAATTTAAAGTGTTTACTTTTTTAATTGAATAAAACAAAAAAATATATTATATTTAAAAGAGAAGGTTGTTATGGATATAGAAAAGAAAATAATTGAATTAAAAGACAAATTAAATTATTTGTGTGAAATATTAAAAGTAGAAGATAAAAAGATGAAGCTTAAAGATTTAAATGCTATTTCTATGTCAGAAAATTTTTGGAAAGATATAGATTATGCTAATAAAATTATGGAAGAGATAAAGGATTTAAATTATTATATATTGCTTACAGAGGAACTTGACTCAAGACTTGATAATGCTTTAGAATTGTTTGATATATCAAGTGAAGAGGAGACTAAAGATATAGAGCTTGAAGTAAGCGGTATAAGTGAATTGATAGATAATCTTGAGATCGAAACGCTATTTTATGGAGAATATGATAATAATAATGCATATATGGAAATACACAGTGGTGCAGGCGGTACAGAATCAAATGACTGGGCTGATATGATTTATAGAATGTATACAAGATATTTTAGTGATAATAATTTCAAGTATGAAATAATTAATGAACAGCCTGGAGAAGAAGTCGGCATAAAAGGAGCATTTATATACATAAAAGGAAAATATGCCTTTGGGAAATTAAAAGGAGAAACAGGAGTTCATAGATTAGTCAGAATTAGTCCATTTGATTCAGGGAAAAGAAGACATACATCTTTTGCATCTGTCCTAGTTACCCCTGAAATTGAAAAAAATACAAATATAGAAATTAAAGAAGGAGATTTAAAAATAGATGTTTATAGGAGTTCAGGCGCCGGGGGTCAAAGTGTTAATACAACAGATTCTGCAGTAAGAATTACACACATACCTACAAATATAATAGTTAGTGTACAAAATGAAAGAAGCCAGATAAAAAACAAAGAAAAAGCAATGGAGATTTTAAAAAGTAAACTTTATATACTCGAAAAAGAAAAATTTGATGATAAATTAAAAAACTTAAAAGGAAGTGTAATGGATGTTAATTTTGGAAGTGCGATTAGAAGCTATGTAATGTGTCCCTATACTTTGGTTAAAGATGTTAGAACGGGAGCTGAAACCCCCAACGTAAAGAAAGTTCTTGATGGAGATATAAGTTTATTTATTGATTCATATTTAAAAAAACACTAGACATTATTAGACAAATATAAAGAGTAAAAATAGAATTATTAGAATTCGTATGTTATAATTTAAATTACAATGGAGCAATTAGTATGGAATGGTTAAAAAAATATAAACAGCAGCAGACTGTAAATTCAATACGATATAAAGGACTTGGAATGAAATTATTTCTTTTTATATTGGGTTCTTTTATAACTGCACTTTCAGTTAATTTGCTTTTAGTTCCCAATGGTTTTGTTACAGGCGGAGTGACAGGCATTGCTATCATAGTTAATAAACTAAGCGGAATGAAGGTTTCTACATTTGTATTTTTTGGTAATCTTATATTAATTGCAATAGGATATATATTTTTAGGAGGAGAAAAAACTGTAGGCAGTGCTTTTGGAGCAATGCTTTTAAGTTTGTTTTTGTTTTTAACAGAAGGTATAGCAACAAAAATAAATTTCTCATTAGATAGTACCATCTTATATGCTCTAACTGCTGGAATATGTAGCGGATTTGGAGAAGCTTTAGTATATAAAATAGGTTATTCTCAAGGTGGTGCGGGAATAATTGGCTTAATAATAACTGAAAAAACTAAAAAACCAGTAGGTAAAATAATGAGGTATTTATCATTTTTAGTGATTTTATCCGGAGGATTCATATTTGGTTACAGTACAGTAATATATTCGCTAATAATTGTAACCATTTCTACATTTATGATAGATAGAGTAACTCTTGGAATATCAGACAGTAAAATGTTTTATATACATACTGCTAAAAATGAAGAGGTATTAGATTTTATTATTGGGGTAATACATAGCGGTGTTACAGAATATGAAACAACAGGCGGTTACAGCGGCAAAAAGAAAAAAATTCTGATGTGCGTTGTTCCCACGGAAAAGTATACATATTTAAAAACCGCTATTCAACAAATAGATGAAAATGCCTTTATAATAGTAAATGATTGCTATGAAGTATTAGGCGGAACCAAAAGGAAAAATATTCCAATATAATAAATAGTAAAATTATTGTATAATGAGAGTTCGGAGGTATGATGGAATTAATACAATTTAAAAATGTTTTTAAACAATATAAAAATGGAGTTACAGCACTTTGTGATGTGGATATGGAAATAGGCAAAGGAGAATTTGTGTTTGTAATTGGTTCATCAGGTTCAGGAAAAAGTACTCTTGTAAAATTGATATATAGAGAGGAAAAACCAACTAAAGGAGAAGTTTTTGTAGGCGGAATCAATGTCGCTAAACTTAAAAATAGAAAAGTATACAAATTAAGAAGGAAAATAGGTATAGTATTCCAAGATTATAAACTACTTCCTAAAAAAACAGTATACGAAAATGTTTCTTTTGCATTATCAATGTATGGTCTTGGTAGTGATGAAATTAGAAAGAAAACCTTAAAAGCCATTGAACAGGTAGGATTAAAAGAAAAATGGAGATGTTTTCCCGATCAGTTATCTGGAGGAGAACAGCAAAGAGTTTCTATTGCAAGAGCTATAGTAAATAATCCAAAAGTTTTAATATGCGATGAACCTACAGGAAATCTTGATCCGGAAACTTCATTTGACATAATGAAAGTTATAGGGCAGATAAATAAGGAACTTGGAACAACTATAATAATGGCAACCCATGATAAAGATATAGTTAACAAATACAAAAAAAGAGTAATAGCTTTAGATAATGGAATGGTTGTTAATGATAAAATGAAAGGAACTTACAAAAATGAAGGGATTTAGAATATTAATAAGAAGTGTGGCTGAATCATTTAAAAGTGTAGGAAGAAATGCCAGTTTAAGTATTGCCAGTATATCTTCTATAGCCATCACTTTAGTTTTAGTTGCTGTTAGTATAATTCTTTCATACAATGTTAATAATTTTACTAAAGAAATAGAAAGCGATGTCACAATTGTGGTGTTTGTTGAGCGAAAAACATCAACAGGAGAAATCGAATCAATAAAAAAGAAAATTGAAAACTTAGATAATATTGAATCAGTAAAGTTTCAGTCAAAAGAAGATACCAGACTTAAAATGCAAAAAGATTCAGAGGAATTTGATGCTATAATGGGAAATTATAATTCAGATACAAATCCTTTACTTGATTCATTTTTGGTTAAAGTTAAAGATATAAATAGTATAGGATTAACTGCTCTTAAAATAAAGTCTCTTGAAAAGGTTTCTGTAGTGAAATATGGCGAGGGAATGGTTGAGGAACTTGTAAAGATTTTTGATATAATTAAAAAAATAACTTACATAGTGGTTGCGATACTTATATTAGTGACAGCATTTTTAATCAGCAACACTATAAAAATCACTATAAATAATAGAAGAAAAGAAATAGAAATTATGAGACTTGTTGGAGCTTCAAATACATATATAAAACTACCTTTCTTTTTTGAAGGAATTATATTGGGCTTTATAGGATCTGTTATTCCAATATGTGCATGTTCTTATGGATATTTGTATCTTTATGAGAAATTAAACGGACAACTTTTTACAGCTATCATTCCTTTAGTAAAACCAAGTGTTATAATATTTAATACCATAATATATATTTTATCTGTAGGAGTGCTGGTTGGAGCTTTTGGAAGTTATAGAGCAGTAAAGAGGTATTTAAAAATATGATGAAAAAAATAGTAAAAGTTTTATTATTTGTATTTAGTATTTCATTACTTTTTTATATGCCCGATAAAATAGAAGCGAAAACTCTTAGAGAGTTAAAAGATGAACTTGTAGAAACTAAAGCTAATAAAGCCTCAGTTGAAGCAAGAAGAAGAGAAGTTCAAATTAAAGTAAATAAATATAACACTGAAATCAACGCTGCATCAGAGGGTATAAGAAAATGCGAAGATGATATAATAGCTTCAAGAGAAAAAATTGCAGAACTTGAAGTTGAAATTGTAGAAAAGGGTAAAGAAATAGAAGATTTACTAAGGTTTTTACAAATCGCAGATGGAGAGAATGCATATCTTGAATATATTTTTGGTGCGACAAGTTTTTCAGATCTTATATATAGAACAACAGTTGTAGAAGAGTTGAGTAATCATAATGAGGCTCTTATAGATGAAATGTATGAGATGATAGAAGAAAACAAGAGATTACAAGAAGAACTTGCCGAAAAAATTAAAACTTTAGAGTCTCAAATAAAAATATTTCAAGCAAAACTTAGAGAACTAAATTTAACTATTGATGATCTTGATGATGAAAAGGCGGATTTAAATGCAGAAATAAAAGCCGCAGAAGATGAAATTAAATATTATGAAGATTTTGGCTGTAAACTTGATGAAGATATAAGTGAGTGTATAGATGTTCCTTATGCAAAGGGGTTTACAAGGCCCACCACTTTTGGATATATGTCAAGTAATTTTGGCTGGAGAACAATAGATGGGGTAGTTGGATATCATTATGGTATAGACATAGCTCTGGCTGAAGGAAATAATGTATATGCCTCTGCTGCCGGGTATGTATCTAGAATAGTAGTAAAATCCGGTTGTGGTGGGAATATGATTTATATTCAGCATAATATAGGCGGTGTTAAATATACTACTGTTTATATGCATTTATTGTCTTTTAATGTAAAATATGGAGATATAGTTTCTCTAAGTACAGTAATAGGAAAATCGGGAGGAAGAAAAGGAACATATGATACCTGCACAAAAGGGCCTCATCTTCATTTTGGTATATTAAAAGGCTGGACCTCCTTAAGAAGCAATGCGGTAGATCCCAGAACTTTAGTTAACTTTCCTCCAAAATATTCAAGATTTTATTCAAGGTGGTAGGAAATGTCTTTTACAGTTGATATAAAAAATGAGATTTCTAATAATATGTATTCTAAATCAGAATTGATCGCAGAGCTTTCAGCTATTGTAAATATCGCAGCTTTGTTTGAAGATAATTCCATAAAAATATATTTTGAAACAATAAGTGTGGCAAGAAGAATATATAAACTTTTAAAAGAAATATATCATGTTGAAATTATTATGGAAAAGATAAAAATCAGTAATTTTAAAAAAAATAATTTTATATGTATAATTGTAAAAGAAAAATATGATTTAATACTTGAAGATTTATCTATATTTAAAAATGGAAAAAGAATATATAAACCTGAGGAATATATTACTGACACCCTAGAAGACAAATATTCTTATTTAAGAGGGGCATTTTTAGCTTGCGGAAGTATAAATGATCCGAAGACTTCCAGATATCATGCAGAATTTACAGTTAAAAATCGTAAAAGTGCAACCTTTATAAATGATTTACTTAATGAACTTTATTTTAACAGTAAGGTAATAAAAAGAAATATAAATTACATGGTTTATATTAAAGAGGCGGAAAAAATCAGTGATTTTATTAAACTTTTAGGTTCTTATAATTCACTTTTCTATTATGAAGATATTAGGATTTATAGAGATCACAAAAATATGACAAACAGACTTAATAACTGTGAACAGGCAAATACAGATAAAGTAGTTCAGACTTCTATAAAACAAATGAAAGAAATTAAGAAATTAAAGGAATTAAAAGATTTTGATATGCTTGATGAAAAAACTCGGGAGATATGTATATATAAAGAAAAATATCCGGAGAGTTCAATGTCAGAGCTTGCAGAAATAATAAGTTTAGAAACAGGCAAAAAAATAACCAAAAGTGGAATTAATCATAGATTTATAAAAATAAAAAAATTGATAGAAAAAAAAGAAGAAGATTACTTTAGTTAAAGAATTTTGTCAATTATGCCATATTGAAGTGCTTCATCTGCATCCATAAAATAGTCTCTTTCAACATCTTTTTCAATTTTCTTACTAGGATTATTAGTATTTTTGGCTAGCATTTGTGCCAGTTTTTTCTTTATTTTAATAATTCTTTCAGCTGCGATTTTAATTTCAGTTGCCTGACCCTGAGCACCTCCAATTGGCTGATGTATCATTACTTCCGAATTTTTAAGTGCATATCTTTTCCCTTTAGTGCCACTTGATAAAATGAAAGCGGCCATAGAGGCACAAATTCCTACACATATTGTTGAAACATCAGAACTTACAAATTTAATAGTATCATAAATGGCAAGACCCGCAGTGACAGAGCCACCTGGGCTGTTTATATATATATTAATATCCTCAGTGCCTTTTGAATTTAAGTAAAGCAACTGTCCAATAATTATATTGGCAGAAGAATCGGTAATTTCGCCATCAATAAAAATAATGCGATCTTTTAAAAGCCTAGAATATAAGTCGTAAGCTCTTTCTCCGTTATTTGTTTTTTCTATTACAGTAGGTATAAGATTCATATGCCCTCCCCTAATATATTTAGTTATAAAGCGTTATTTTATTCACAAAAACATAAATATTATGATAAAATTAAATTAACATGGAGGGTACATGAAAGAACAGATTAAATTAAATGTCGAAGGAAAAGATGAAATCGTTACTAAAAAAGGAATAATAATTGCGGATTTGGTTAAAATGCTGGGTGAGAAAAAAAATGTAATTGCTGCGAGCGTTAATGGAGAAATAGTTGAGCTTTCCTCTAAAATAAATGAAGATGCAAATATTAATTTTATAAAAACAACTGATAGTATTGGTAGCAAGATATATAGACTTGGCTTGCAGTTTGTTTTTATCGTGGCTTTAAAAGAAATATATGGAGAAAAAGTTGATGCTCGAATAAAGCATTCTATTGATAAAGCAATATATACAACAGTAAATGAAAAATTAACACAAAAAGATGTAAATAAAATAAAAAATAAAATGAAAGAACTTATAACTCTTGATAAAACTATAGAAAGAGTAACCCTACCCAGAAAGAAAGCTATTGAGTATTTTGAATTAAATAAAGAATTAGAAAAAGTAGAGTTATATAATCAGATAAGTAATGATTTTGTAACGGTTTATGAACTTTCGGGTTATTACAATTATTTTTATTATTTTCTTCCCGCATCCACAGGAATACTTAAAAAATTTGATTTAAAATATATAAAACCCAATGGTATTGCTTTAATGTATCCACGAGGCAAAAAAAATATAGTTCCTGCTTATCACCATATGCCTAAAGTATTAAATATATTTAGTGAGTATGAAGAAAAAATGAAAAAAGTCGGTGTATCTTATGCATCAGATATAAATAATTTAATTTCAGATGGCAAAATAAATGAATTTATTCAAATAAACGAAATGATGCATGGAGAAGAGTTGTCAAAGATTGTTAAAGAGATAATAAATAGGGGCAGTATCAGAATGATTTTAATTGGAGGACCAAGTTCTTCCGGTAAGACAACAACATCCAAAAAAGTCGCTTTGAAATTAAAAGAATATGGTAAAAATCCGTTTGTTATTTCCTTGGATGACTATTATAAAAATAGAAGAGAATCTCCCAAAGATAAAAATGGTAATTATGATTTTGAAAGACTTGAGGCTATTGATGTAAAACTTTTTAACAATCATTTAAAAAAATTGTTATCATATCAAGAGGTCTCTCTTCCTACCTTTAATTTTTTAACAGGTGAAAAAGAATATAAAAATTCTCCGGTTAAATTAAATAAAAAGGATATAATAATAATAGAAGGACTCCATACATTAAATGAAGCTCTAACAAAATCAGTAAAAAAGAGCAATAAATTTAAAATATATGTTTCGCCTTTTACTCCTATTGGAATGGATAGGCATAACTATATTTCAACTACTGATTTGAGGCTCTTAAGAAGAATGGTTAGAGATAATTCTAAAAGAGGATATAAAGCAGAAGATACTTTAAGCAGATGGAAAATGATGAGAGCAAGTGAAGAAAAATATGTTTTTCCATATCAAATGGAAGGAGATGCCTTAATAAATACAGCGTTATTTTATGAAATAAATGCTTTAAGGACTTATGCGGAGCCTTTGTTATATTCAATAGAAAGAACAAGTGAAAATTATGAAGAGGCAATTAAATTAATAAATTTTATAAAAAATTTCTTTTGTATACCAGATGATGGTATTCCTAATACAAGTGTGTTAAGGGAATTTATTGGTAAAAGTTATTTTGAATAAAGGAGGATGTCAAAATGATAAAAGTTGGTATTAATGGTTTTGGAAGAATAGGAAGATGTGCTTTAAAACTAATAAGCAAAATGGATAATGTTGAGGTTGTAGCCATAAATGATTTAACAGATCCTTTGCAGCTGGCATACTTATATAAATATGATTCAATATATAGAAGCAGTAAAGAAAAAATTGAGTATGACAATGATTCTATAGTGGTTAATGGTAAAAATATAAAAGTTTATAAGGAAATGGAACCCTTAAATATTCCATGGGGAAAACATAATGTAGATGTTGTTTTAGAATGTACCGGAATTTTCACATCTGTAGAAAAATGTGAGGCACATATAAAAGCTGGAGCTAAAAAAGTAATAATATCTGCCCCTTCCAAAGATGAGGCTAAAACAGTAGTTTATGGAGTAAATGAAAAAAGTTTAAATCGTGAAGATAAAATAATCTCATGTGCAAGCTGCACAACAAACTGTTTGGCCCCAGTATTAGATTTAATAAATAAAAATTATAAAATTAAAAGAGGTTTTATGTCTACAGTCCACGCTATGACAAATGACCAGGAAACTCTTGATATACCACATAAAAAAGGTATAGAAAGTCGCCGCGGAAGAGCAGCTTCTTTAAATATAATTCCAACTTCTACTGGAGCCGCCTCGGCAATAGGAAGAGTTATACCAAATTTAGAAAGTAAGTTAGATGGCTATGCATTTAGAGTTCCTGTAGGAGATGGCTCACTAATAGATTTAAGTTTGGAACTTGAAAAAAATGCGACCTCAGAAGAAATAAATAGTTTATTTAAAAATAATCAAACAGATGTTTTAAAATATACAGATGAACCTATAGTAAGCTCTGATATTATAGGAAATGAATGCGGAGCATTATTAGATGGGCTTCTTACAAAAACTTTAGATAACAATATGTTAAAAGTTGTAGCTTGGTATGATAATGAAGTGGGATACACTGCTCAAATGATAAGAACTTTAATTTATTTCTCAGAATTATAATATAAAATCGGGAGTTATTTTTACTTTAAAATTTTTATAAAACTTTATAAAAAATTGTATTGGTTTTTAAAAATATTTTGTATAAATTTTAAAATTACAAATTGAATATTTTTTAATTTAATGATAATATGGAGATATAATAGGGTAAAGCATGAATATAAAAAATATTAAAATTGATAATAAAAAAATAATGTTTATGACAACTGTTTTGGTAATTCTGATTTCTGTTGCTTTTAGTTTAACATATGCTTTTTTTAACTAAAGTTATTGGCAATGAAGAAGCATCGGGGATGAAAATAACAACAGATGATGTTTTTATTGCGTATGAGGATGGAGAGAAAATAATATTGTCTAAGATGCTACCAGGGTTTATTTCTGCAAAAACATTTTCAGTTACAAACAATTCTGCAACTTCTAAAGAGTATAGCATTGTTTTTACAAATGTTGAAAGCACTATGGTTGGTAATGATTTTGTTTTTACTTTAACCTCTACTAATGGAGGTGCTGAAATTTCAGAAACTGTGATGCCTATAGAAGATACAGCATTAGTTATAAGTGTTTCAATTCCTGCTAATATTACTCAAACCTATACAATGACTATAATGTATAAAAATATGCCTTATCCTCAAAACGAAAATCAAGGAGCAACTTTTGCGGGAAGATTAGAATTGCAAGTTCTTTCTTCGGAGATTGATTGTAATCTTTGTTTTCTATTTGATGGGGCTAATGGCACTATAACTGGATATAAAAATACATGTCCAAACTGTTCAGAGAATGTAGTTATACCAAGTACGATAAATGAAATAGCGGTTACCAAAAATAGGAGATTATGCATTTCAAAGCAAAGGAATAACCAGTTTAACAATTCCAGAAGGAATAACAGAGGTTGGAAATTATGCTTTTGATGATAATGAACTAGTAACATTAAATACTCCAAATACCCTTGTTGTATATGGAGAGGGGGCATTTTCAGACAACAGTCTTACAAGCATTAATTTAGGAGCTCCAACTATTTTTTGTTGTGGATGTATTAGTATGGGAGGGGATGCCTTTAGATATAATTTTATTTCACAGGGGAGTGCCACTTTAAATGTAAGCACTGATGTTTTAAATGCTTTAATACTGACAGGCAGTGATGCATTTGCCAATAATGGAGAAATAAAAAAAGATTAATGATGAGTTTAAGCATACCGGGAATAATATCTTTGACATTGGCTGTTTTTGGTGCCAGTTATGCATATTTACTACAAGAGTTATTAACCCAATAGGGTCTTCCATTAATGTTAATATGCTAGATTTTGGAAAAGTCACTTTTAAAGATGGTAATGAAATCGTATTAGAAGATATATATCCTGGCACTTATGAAACCAAAACTTTCACTATAGAAAAAACTGGTTCTAATAGCAGTGGTATGAGAGTTAGTTACATAATTGAGTTATTTGTTGGATTAAATACGTTAACTGTAGCGGCAAATGGCGAATTTGTCTACAGTGTTGATGGATCTACAAATGGAGATGGAACTTTAGTAAGTGCTGATAATGCGATAGTACCACAAACTACGAGTCAGTTAGGAAATGAAGGAAATATATTGGATGGCGAGACACATGAATATATATTTACTATAGGAATAAATGAAACCGGAAGTAATCAAAATTCTATACGCGGGAAAAGTTTTAATGGGTATCTTCAGGTTGTAAATGAATCTGAATATTCTCATGGAGATCTTTAATAGTGTAAATCAATAAAAGAATAATTTATAAATTGTTTTTTTTATTTTATAATAATGTATATAGAGGTGGATTATGTTAAAATCAAAAGAATTTTATTTAGGTAAAAAAGTAATAGTAAGAGTAGACTATAACGTTCCAATAGAGAGTGGTGTTATTATGGACAATAATAGAATAGTTGAGAGTCTAAAAACAATTAACTATTTAATTGACAGTGGGGCTAAAATAATATTACTTTCTCATATGGGAAAAATCAAAACTGATCAAGATATAAAAAATAATAGTTTATTACTAGTAAGTAAAGAATTATCTGCGTTATTAAACAAAGAAGTTAAGTTTAGTGAATTTACTAGAGGAGAAAAGCTTGAAAGTTTAGTTGCGTCGTTAAACAGTGGAGATGTTTTATTAATTGAAAACACAAGATTTGAAGATATTCCAGATAACTCAGAAAGTGGATGTGAAGAAGAGTTATCTGAATATTGGGCGTCTTTAGGAGATACTTTTGTAATGGAAGCATTTGGTTCGATGCATAGAGTGCACGCTTCAACATATGGCATACCTAAAATACTCGGAGGAGTTAGCGGATATTTAGTGGATAAAGAGTTGGATATGCTCGAAAAAATTTTAAACTATAATGATAAAGTTATAATACTTGGAGGAGCCAAAATTGGAGATAAGCTTGGAGTTATTGAGAATTTAATTGATAAAAGTAAGAGAGTTATTATAGGTGGAGGGATGTCTTATACTTTCTTAAAAGCTAAAGGATATAATATTGGAAAGAGTTTATTAAATGAAGAAAAAATCGATTACTGTAAAAATCTGCTCGAAAAATATAAAGATAAGATAGTATTACCTTTAGATGTTAATACAAATAACGGCATTAAAAATGTTGGAGAGTTAAGTGATGATGATTGTGGATTTGATATAGGGGATAAAACTATAGAACTATACACATCTTTAATAGACAAGACTGATTTCGTCATCTGGAATGGACCTATGGGTAAGTTTGAAGTTGATGAGTATGAAAAAGGTACTAAGGTAATACTTGAATACTTAAGTTTCAACAATATTAAAACTGTTATAGCTGGGGGAGACACAGGGAATGCAGCTAAAAAATATAATTTGGATTTTTATTATATTTCTACAGGAGGAGGCGCTACTTTAGAATATTTGGAGGGTAAGAAGTTTAAAACTCTGGAGGTGCTGAGGTGAATAAAAAATTAATATTAAATCATAAAAGCAATCTGAATATAAATGAAATTGAAATTTATAAAAAAAATCTAGCAAAGATTACTCCTAAAAAAATAGATATAATTCTTTTTCCAAATGTTATTTATTTATCCATGTTTAAAGATTATAAACATAAAGTTGGAACTCAGAATTTTTATTCATACAATTATGGAAATTATACAGGCGAAATTAATTTAGAAAGTTTAAAAAGTTTAAATATAAATTACACATTATTAAATCACTATGAAAGAATAGTGAATGGAATAGATAGTTACACCATTGTAAAAGAGAAAGTATTTAAAAGTTTAAATGCCAATTTTAATACTATACTTATGGTTGGAGAAATAAAGAAACAAAAAAATCCGTTTAATTATATAAAAAAACAATTAAATTATTATTTAAAAAATATAGAAGAAACAAAACTTAAAAACTTATCGGTGTTATATGAACCATCATGGATATCTGATTCATCTGAATATCAGAGTGTTGATACAATAAGAAAAGTGATTGTTGATATAAAAGAATATTTTATTAAAAAATATAAACTGGATGTTGAAGTATATTATGCATCTGGTGTGAGTGCGGATAATATGCTTGAAATTTTAGAGATAAGTGATGGAGTTGGTATTGGCAAAAAAAGTACCGATTTTAAATACATTAAAGACATAATCGACAAATTAAGCTAAAATACGACAAAATAAGACAAATGATTGCAAACTCTCCTATAGCAAAATATATAATTCTAGATGTATAATTATTTTGAAATAGAAAGGGTTAAAAAATGAAAACAAAGCTTTTAGTAGTAGATGACAATAAAGCATTAGTCGGTATGATAAAGGAGTATTTTGAAGAAAATCCAAATATTGAAGTGGCCTATGAAGCATATGAAGGAAACGTAGCTTATAATATTATAAAGGGAAACCCTGATAACATTGATGTTATTTTATTGGATTTAATAATGCCTAAAAAAGATGGTATATATGTTTTAGAAAAATTGAAAGAAGAAAACATTTTTAAAAATATTATAGTAATTACATCTTTTAATCAAGATGAAACCATAAGAAAAGTAAGTGAATATGGGGTAAAGTATTTTATACTTAAACCATTTGAATTGTTGGATTTGGAAGAAAAAATATTAGAAATTACAAAAAGTGGTGACAACAAAGGAAATGTTATTAACATCGGTAAAAACAATATGCAAAAATCTGTCACTAAATTGCTTCATGAGCTTGGGATACCTTCTCATATAAAAGGATATCAATATATAAGAGAAGCAATAATTCTGGTTTATGAAAATCCCTCTTTAATTGGAGGAATTACAAAGGAATTATATCCCCAAATTGGGAAAATATACGATACATCCATGTCCAGAGTTGAAAGAGCTATAAGACATGCGATTGAAGTTAGCTGGAATAGAGGCGACTGGGATTTAATGGAAGAGATATTCGGACATAGCGTAGATATAGATAAAGCAAAACCTACCAACTCTGAATTTATAGTGACAATCGCAGACAAGCTTAGAATTGATATGTTGAAAGTTAGATAAGCACACTAAGTGTGTTTTTTGTTTAAAAGGCGATTATTTATCAAAAAGTGTGATCATTTTTATAAAAAACATTAAAATAATGTGATAAATTTTGATATATACATGAAAATTGTGTGATTTATTATGTACTTTTATAAAAAACACTAGTATAATTAATATTAGGTGATGAAAAATGAAAAGATTTATAACTGAAGATTTAATTAAATGGAAAGAAAGCAAGTATAGAAAACCTTTAATAATAAGAGGGGCTAGACAAGTTGGAAAAACTTATATTGTAAAGGATTTTGCTTATAATTACTATGAAGATTTAGCATATTTTAATTTCGATCATGATGAAGATTTAAAAAATTTATTCAAAAATACTAAAGAACCAAAAAGAATTTTGGAACAGCTGGTATTTATTTCTGGTAGAGCCATTAAGCCTGGATCAACATTAATTTTTTTTGATGAAGTACAAGAATGTCCTGATGCTTTAAATTCTTTAAAATATTTTCAAGAAGAAGCTAATGAATATCATGTAATTGCAGCCGGAAGTTTACTGGGAATAAGACTTTCACATACTTCTTTTCCAGTTGGCAAAGTTGATTATTTGGATTTAAAACCAATGAGTTTTAGCGAATTTTTAATTGCGGATAGTGAAGAAAAATTGGTTGATTATATGAAAAGTATAAAAACAATTGAAAAATTGCCAGATATATTTTTTAATAGACTTAATGAAAAATTAAAGGCTTATTTCATTATAGGAGGAATGCCTGAAGTAGTAAAAGCGTGGGTAGATGATAAGGATATTGAGAGAGTGAATATTTTGCAAAATAATATACTAAATTCTTATGAGAGCGATTTTTCAAAACATATAACCAATAACGAAGCTAATAAAGTTTCTTTAATATGGAACAGTATTCCATCTCAATTATCAAAAGAAAATAAAAAATTTTTATATCAAACTGTTAAGGAAGGGGCCAGAACCAGAGAATATGAAAGCGCTCTTAATTGGCTAAATGATGCAGATTTATTATATAAGATATATAATGTAAATAAATCACAACTTCCATTAAAAGCTTATACTGATTTATCTTCCTTCAAAATATATATTAATGATGTGGGGCTTTTAAGAAAAATATTTAACTTAGATAGTATAATTATAAAAGATGGAAATGATTTGTTTAAAGAATTTAAAGGAGCATTAACTGAAAACTTTGTATTGAATCATTTAATTGGAATCTTTAAAACTATACCTAATTATTATATATTTAATAATTATGAAATAGATTTTTTAATTCAGATAGAAAATAATATAATTCCTGTAGAAGTAAAGTCTGGGATATCAAAAAGCAGCAAAAGTTTAACTAAATATGGTGAAATTCAGAAACCAAATATAATGGTAAGGGTATCATTAAATAATTTATCAAAAGATGGAAATATATTAAACATACCATTATTTATGATAGAATATTTAAAAGACTTACTAGATGTAAATAAGTGAAACTGTCATATAATTTAATAGCAGTTTGTAAATTATAAAGTCTTGTGATAAAATTTATTTAAGGTGAATTAGATGAAAAAAATCATATTATTAATATTAGATGGTTTTGGAATATATGATGATTATAAGGGAAATGCTGTTAAACTTGCAAGCACTCCCGCATTAGACAGATTAATGACGGAATACCCATGTGCAGAATTAAATGCAAGTGCAGAAAGTGTTGGACTTCCTAAAGGACAAATGGGAAACAGTGAAGTAGGACATATTACCATAGGAAGCGGGAGAATTACTAAACAATCTCTTACTTTAATAAACGATAAAATTAAAAACAAGGATTTTTTTGAAAATGATGTTTTATTGAATTTAATAGATCATGTAAATCAAAATAAAAGCACATTGCATTTAATAGGACTTATATCTAATGGAGGAGTACATTCAAGTACTAATCATTTTTATGCCGCGCTAGCTTTAGCAAAATTAAAAGGAGTTAAAAATGTTTGCTTTCATTTTATAACAGATGGCAGAGATACTCCCCCTAGAAGTGCCAAAGCCTTTATAGAAAACTTTATGGAAAAAGCATCAACATTGAGTTTGGGTAAAATATCTACACTTGTAGGAAGATATTATGCGATGGATAGAGATAACAAATGGGAAAGAACAGCTAAGGCATACAATGCTTTTGTTTATGGAATGGGTAATGAATTTAAAAGTGCAGAAAATTGTTTGGATGCACACTACAGAAGCAATATCACAGATGAGTTTGTTAATGCAAGTGTAATAACCGGTGGAAATAAAATAAATGAAAATGATGGAGTATTGTTTATTAATTTTAGACCCGAGAGAATGAAACAGTTGATTGATGCATTTACAGACCCTAGTTTTAGAATATTTAATACAGTGAAATTTAGAAATGTAAAATATGCATCTATATTTAAAATTCATAAGAATGTAGAATTTGCTTATGAAAATGAGGAAATAAAAAATACATTTGGAGAATATCTCGCAAGTCTTGAATATAAACAAATTAGAATAGCTGAAACAGAAAAATATAATCATGTAACGTTTTTCTTTGATGGTGGTAAAGATTTGATTGATAAAAATTATTATAAAGTGTTGGTGCCAAGTCCTAAAGTGCCGACTTATGACATGAAGCCTGAAATGAGTGCGGGAGAAGTGACAACCGAAGTTTTAAAAGCAATAGATGATGATTATGATTTTATTCTTGTAAATTTTGCTAACCCAGATATGGTTGGACATACAGGAAATTTAAAAGCAGCGATAGATGCTATAGAGATATGTGACTTTTGTGTCGGTAAGATAGAAGAAAAAGCTAAAGAAGGATTTTATGAACTTGTAATAACAGCAGATCATGGGAATGCAGAATATATGCTGGATAAAAATGACAACCCTGTTACAAGCCATACAACTAATAAAGTTCCGTTTATTGTTTGTAATAATAAATACAAACTTGAACCAGAAGGGGAGCTTTCAGATATTATTCCAACAATTATTGAAATGTATGAAATAAAGAAGCCCGAAGAAATGACAGGACATTCTTTAATAGTGAAAGATAAAGAACAATAAACTGTTGCCATAACAGTTTCAGACTGTTGACAAAGTAAAGAAAGTCAGCAGTTTTTTGTTTGAAATGAAAAAA
>CAZBKY010000013.1:0-17858 GCA_964492595.1 uncultured Muribaculaceae bacterium | reverse complement strand
AATTATTTATAGAAAGAGAATGTATTATGAGTATAATGCCATTAAATATAAAAACCAATTATGAATTATTATCTAGTATTATAAAAATAGATGATTTAATTAATTATGCATTACAAAATAATATTAATGTATTAGGTGTTACTGATAGCAATTTATTCTCGTTTTTAGAGTTTTATGAATTATGTAAAAAGAATAATATTAAAGTTATTGTCGGTATAGATATAGAAGTAGAAAACATACGATTTATATTATATGCTAAAAATTTTAAAGGTTACCAGAATTTATGCAAAATAGTGTCGGAAAAAAATATTAATATATTAAATTTTGATTACATTGAAAAAAACAGTAACGATTTAATATGTGTTTTAATAAATAAAAGTAACAGCAACTATGAATTGTTATCCAGAATATTTGATAATGTGTACCTAAGTTATAAAAATGAACTGGAGAAAAAAGAAGCATTGATTATAACGGATAATATTTTATATATGAATGAAGTTTTATGCTTTAATGAATCTGATTATGAATATTTAAAATATTTATATATGATTAAAGATGGTAAAACTATAGATGATATAAATGAATATAAATTTGAAAACAATTGTTTTAATTTAAAAATAAATGATTTTGACATAAAAACTAATGAAGAATTTATTAAACAAATTAATTTAGAACTCCCTAAATTTTCATTTAAATTACCTAAATATAAATCTAATTCAATAGAATATTTAAAAAGTTTGTGTAAGAGAGGACTTGAAAAAAGATTAAATGATAAAGTTCCAGACAAATATAAAAAAAGATTACTCTATGAGCTAGAAATAATTGAAAGTACTGGTTATGTAGATTATTTTCTAATAGTTTATGATATCGTTTTGTATGCCAAGAAAAATAATATCTATGTCGGGCCCGGAAGAGGAAGTGCCGTGGGAAGTTTAGTAAGCTATAGTCTTGGAATAATAGATATAGACCCATTAAAATATAATTTGCTTTTTGAAAGATTTTTAAATCCTAATCGCTTAAGTATGCCCGATATAGATATAGATATAAGCGATATTAAAAGAGAAGAATTAATAGAATATGTCAGAGTTAAATATGGTTATGATAAAGTTGCCAATATTATTACTTTCAGTACATTACTTCCAAAACAAGTTCTAAGAGATGTTGGCAGAGTTTTAAATATAAGTGTAAAGAAAATGGATACTTTACTTAGCTTATTAAAAGATAAAGATAGTTTATATGATTTAGAGAGCAATTCAAAATATAAATCTCTAATTTCATTTAATAAAGAGTATGTTAAACTTCTGGATATAAGTGAAGAATTGGAGGGATTAAAAAAGCATGCTAGTGTGCATGCTGCAGGAATTGTTATAGATAGTGAACCTCTAACTAATAAAGTTCCATTATTTAAAAGCGGAAATAATATACTAGTTGGCTATGACAAGAAACATATTGAAGAGTTGGGTATATTAAAAATAGATCTACTTAGTATCAGAAATCTTTCTATAATTGATGAAGTTTTGAATAAAATAAAAGAAGATACGAAAGAATTTATTAATCTAAATGATATCCCTTTGGATGATTCAAAAACAATTGAGATGTTTAATAAAGCAGAAACTACTGGAATATTTCAGTATGAAAGTTCAGGCATCAGAAATCTATTACGTAAAATGAATGTTAAGAATTTTGATGACTTGGTTTTAGTAATTGCAATGTTTAGACCCGGACCCATGAATATGATTCCAACTTATCTAAGAAGAAGAGAAGGAAAAGAGAGTGTTACTTATCCTGTTAAAGAATTAGAAGGTATTTTAAAAGATACTTTAGGCATAATCATCTATCAAGAACAGCTCCTTGAAATATTAAATGTAATGGCGGGTTATACGTATGCTGAAGCTGACATCATAAGATCAGCAATTAAAAGTAAAGATGAAGTAGTATTATTAAAAGAAAGGACTAATTTTGAAAAAAGAAGTTTAAAACTTGGATTTAATAAAAATGATATTAATGAAGTTTATAATCTGATAATTAAATTCGCAAACTATGGATTTAATAAATCTCATTCAGTTGCTTACGCTATGGTTGGTTATCAGATGGCCTATTTAAAGGCAAATTATAAAGATATATTTATGATTAATCTGTTAAATAAGGAAATTGGTAGGGGAAATAAGACAAAAGAGTATATAGATGAGTCAAAAATACTTGGTTTAAATTTCGGTGAGATAGATATAAATGAAAGTGCAGATATATATTACAATAAAAACAATAAAATCATTTTGCCTCTTGGTATTGTTAAAAATGTAGGAGATATTGCAATAAAAAGGATTTTAAAGGAAAGGAATAATGAAATTTTTAAAGATTTTTTAGATTTTTCTGTAAGGTGTTATAATAATGCAGTTAATAAAAAAGTATTGGAATCTTTGGTATTGATAGGAGCTTTCGATAAATTTAATTATAATAAAAAAACATTAATAGAAAATTTAGAAGAAATAATAAATTATTCTTTATTATGTCAGGAACTTGGTGATTATAATGTAATAATACCTGAAATTATCTTATTTGATGAATATGATGATTCATATTTATTAGAGAGTGAAAGTGAACTCTTAGGATTTTATTTTTCTAATCATCCTGTTACAAAATATAAAAGAGATATAAATATATTAAATATAAGTAAATATTTTGATAAGAATGTAAGAATGATTTTATTAATTGAGAGTATTAAAGAAATAAAAACTAAAAATAATGATAAAATGGCATTTTTAAAACTAAGTGATGAATATGGATGTATAGATGGAGTAGTATTCCCAATTTATTATAAAGAGATATATAACTCATTAAGGAAAATGATAGTTATAAATGCTTATTGCAAGGTTGAAAGAAGATTGAATAAATATCAATTGGTATTAAATAAAATAGAGATTTTAAAATAATGTCGAAAAAATAATGATAAATTTTATCGTTTTTTTGAATTAATGAAATTCTTACAAAAAAAATCATATATTCTTACAAGTCTTAAATATTTACTTGAAGTAAATGTCAAAAAATGGTAGTATTTAGGTATAAAAGTAGAAGGATATTATGAAAATTAAGCAAAGAGGACATTCAAGTTTGATGACAATATTGTTGATAGCGGCGTTACTATCTGCACTTTTTGCAGTAAGTGTGGCATATTTCAGTATAAATGTAACAGGCAATGATACAGCATCGAGTGTAATAGTGACAACAGTTAATTTAGGAAATATAGTGTTTTTAGATGGAAGTGAAATAAATGTAACAAAAGTATACCCTGGATGGAGTATAACAAAAACATTTACAATAGAAAATGCAGCAGAAGCAGCCCAAGATCAAATATCATATGCAATATTTTTGAATGTAACAACAAATGAAATAACTCCACTAAGTGAAGATGCGTTTGTGTATAGTCTAAGTGGTACAAGTACAAATGGAGGAACAATAATAAATTTGACAGATGTAACAGTGCCAATAAAAACAGGAAACAATGTATTAAGTGATAATGGAATATTAAATGGAAAAGATAAACATACATATACTTTTAAGATAGAACTAAAAGAAATACATAAAGATCAAAATGCAGTACAGGGAAAAGTATTTAGTGGGGTATTGCAAGTGGATATAGCACAGGGTGAGGGAGTAAGAACATGGAATGAGGAGACATCAAGTTGGAAATCATATACAACAAACCTATATAAAGAGAGTATATTAAATGGAGCATATCCAAGAATAAGTGAAGGAATGATACCAGTAACAATAGCAAATAACGGAACAGTAACAACAGCAAATCCAAATAGTACATGGTATAGTTATGCATCAGGGTCATGGGCAAATGTTGTGTTGGTAAAAGAAAGCGGAACAAATAGTAGAGCATATTATCAAACAAACTATAATGTAACAGTAAGTGAAGCTGATATATTGGCATATTTAGTATGGATACCAAGATATAGATACACATTATGGAATGTAGCGGGTACTGCTTCAACATATACAGGAGGATGCTCAAATGCATCATATTATTCACAAACAACATGTGAAGCAAACTCTGGTACATGGACAACCCCAAACTGTACGGCAAATTGTCCAAGGAGCATAGAAATAACATTTGAAAATTCAGTTACAGCAAAAAGCAGTGGTACAACAAATGGAAGTGAGTTAACCCATCCTGCATTTACATATGGAGGAAGAGAAGTAAATGGAATATGGGTTGGAAAATTTGAAACAACACAGGGAACAGCCGCAAATGTAGGAACAGCAAATCCAACAGTAAAACCAAATATAACTTCATGGAAAAGTCAAAATGTATCAACAGAATTTGCTACATCACAAAAATTCTCATCAAATGCAGCATACGGGTTAAGGGCAGAAAGTAAAATGAGTACAAATGCGGAATGGGGAGCAATAGCCTACCTATCACACTCGGTATATGGAATAAACACAGAAATAAGAATAAACAATAATTCGGGTTATAAAACAGGATGTGGAGCAAGTGCTGATAATCTGGCAGCTACTTCAAGCTGTGAAATAACATATGGAGCAGCTTCATCATATCCCCAGAGCACAACAGGAAATATAACGGGTATATTTGATATGTCTGGAGGAGCATACGAATATCAAATGAGCGTATATACTAATGCCACAAATGATAAATATTCAGGATTATGCAATATATATGATAGTGGATTCAAAGGATTATATGGTAATCCAAGTTATACAGGATGTGATTCAGGTATAACAAGTAATATAACTGGATTAGATTATCCAAACACTAAATATTACAAATTATATACTTCATCAGGATGGCAAAGTAAAACAAGTTATTTAGGAGAGGCTCTGGGAGAAACAAATTCGTGGTACAAAGATTTCAATTATTTTGTAAGTGCGTCCGCTCCGTGGTTCTACCGAGGTGGTTTCTATAGCCGCGGTGTGGGTGCGGGTGGCTTCAGTTTGTACTACAGCAACGGTAGTGCCAGCGGCAGCGTTTCGTTTCGGTCGGTTGTGTTGACTTATTAGGCATTTATGCCTAATATTACTCTAAAATCAGGGAAAAAAGTACATAGAATTACAATAGCATATAAAAATAAAGAAGTGAAAACATACGAGTCCCCACACTTTTTTGGGGACTCGTATAAAAATTAAAAAGGTCTATACACTTCGGTGTTAAATAGATAGGGATTAAGCTGTAAAAGATATTTTGTAAATGCGTCCAATCCGTGGTTCAACCGAGGTGGTAACTATAGCAACGGTGTGGGTGCGGGTGGCTTCAATTTGAACAACAACAACGGTAGTGCCAACAGCAACATTTCGTTTCGGTCGGTTGTGTTTAAGACTACTATATATAAGAATATAATATTCTTCATTCAAATTATAATATTTAAGGATATTATAAAGTAATGTTTATCGTAGAAGTTTAATTCCTGTTCTTTAATAAGAACAAAAAAATAGAT
Organism: uncultured Muribaculaceae bacterium; assembly: GCA_964492595.1. Taxonomy (GTDB): domain Bacteria; phylum Bacillota_I; class Bacilli_A; order RF39; family UBA660; genus CAYNFP01. Next base: position 12,399 of record CAZBKY010000013.1, on the reverse strand, counting down.
AGTGAAGTTATGTGAGTAGTAAAATGATGAAAATGAAACTTTACGCAAGGCAGTAGTAATTAAATGAACTATCTTATCTAAGAAGAAGAGAAGGAAAAGAGAGTGTTACTTATCCTGTTAAAGAATTAGAAGGTATTTTAAAAGATACTTTAGGCATAATCATCTATCAAGAACAGCTCCTTGAAATATTAAATGTAATGGCGGGTTATACGTATGCTGAAGCTGACATCATAAGATCAGCAATTAAAAGTAAAGATGAAGTAGTATTATTAAAAGAAAGGACTAATTTTGAAAAAAGAAGTTTAAAACTTGGATTTAATAAAAATGATATTAATGAAGTTTATAATCTGATAATTAAATTCGCAAACTATGGATTTAATAAATCTCATTCAGTTGCTTACGCTATGGTTGGTTATCAGATGGCCTATTTAAAGGCAAATTATAAAGATATATTTATGATTAATCTGTTAAATAAGGAAATTGGTAGGGGAAATAAGACAAAAGAGTATATAGATGAGTCAAAAATACTTGGTTTAAATTTCGGTGAGATAGATATAAATGAAAGTGCAGATATATATTACAATAAAAACAATAAAATCATTTTGCCTCTTGGTATTGTTAAAAATGTAGGAGATATTGCAATAAAAAGGATTTTAAAGGAAAGGAATAATGAAATTTTTAAAGATTTTTTAGATTTTTCTGTAAGGTGTTATAATAATGCAGTTAATAAAAAAGTATTGGAATCTTTGGTATTGATAGGAGCTTTCGATAAATTTAATTATAATAAAAAAACATTAATAGAAAATTTAGAAGAAATAATAAATTATTCTTTATTATGTCAGGAACTTGGTGATTATAATGTAATAATACCTGAAATTATCTTATTTGATGAATATGATGATTCATATTTATTAGAGAGTGAAAGTGAACTCTTAGGATTTTATTTTTCTAATCATCCTGTTACAAAATATAAAAGAGATATAAATATATTAAATATAAGTAAATATTTTGATAAGAATGTAAGAATGATTTTATTAATTGAGAGTATTAAAGAAATAAAAACTAAAAATAATGATAAAATGGCATTTTTAAAACTAAGTGATGAATATGGATGTATAGATGGAGTAGTATTCCCAATTTATTATAAAGAGATATATAACTCATTAAGGAAAATGATAGTTATAAATGCTTATTGCAAGGTTGAAAGAAGATTGAATAAATATCAATTGGTATTAAATAAAATAGAGATTTTAAAATAATGTCGAAAAAATAATGATAAATTTTATCGTTTTTTTGAATTAATGAAATTCTTACAAAAAAAATCATATATTCTTACAAGTCTTAAATATTTACTTGAAGTAAATGTCAAAAAATGGTAGTATTTAGGTATAAAAGTAGAAGGATATTATGAAAATTAAGCAAAGAGGACATTCAAGTTTGATGACAATATTGTTGATAGCGGCGTTACTATCTGCACTTTTTGCAGTAAGTGTGGCATATTTCAGTATAAATGTAACAGGCAATGATACAGCATCGAGTGTAATAGTGACAACAGTTAATTTAGGAAATATAGTGTTTTTAGATGGAAGTGAAATAAATGTAACAAAAGTATACCCTGGATGGAGTATAACAAAAACATTTACAATAGAAAATGCAGCAGAAGCAGCCCAAGATCAAATATCATATGCAATATTTTTGAATGTAACAACAAATGAAATAACTCCACTAAGTGAAGATGCGTTTGTGTATAGTCTAAGTGGTACAAGTACAAATGGAGGAACAATAATAAATTTGACAGATGTAACAGTGCCAATAAAAACAGGAAACAATGTATTAAGTGATAATGGAATATTAAATGGAAAAGATAAACATACATATACTTTTAAGATAGAACTAAAAGAAATACATAAAGATCAAAATGCAGTACAGGGAAAAGTATTTAGTGGGGTATTGCAAGTGGATATAGCACAGGGTGAGGGAGTAAGAACATGGAATGAGGAGACATCAAGTTGGAAATCATATACAACAAACCTATATAAAGAGAGTATATTAAATGGAGCATATCCAAGAATAAGTGAAGGAATGATACCAGTAACAATAGCAAATAACGGAACAGTAACAACAGCAAATCCAAATAGTACATGGTATAGTTATGCATCAGGGTCATGGGCAAATGTTGTGTTGGTAAAAGAAAGCGGAACAAATAGTAGAGCATATTATCAAACAAACTATAATGTAACAGTAAGTGAAGCTGATATATTGGCATATTTAGTATGGATACCAAGATATAGATACACATTATGGAATGTAGCGGGTACTGCTTCAACATATACAGGAGGATGCTCAAATGCATCATATTATTCACAAACAACATGTGAAGCAAACTCTGGTACATGGACAACCCCAAACTGTACGGCAAATTGTCCAAGGAGCATAGAAATAACATTTGAAAATTCAGTTACAGCAAAAAGCAGTGGTACAACAAATGGAAGTGAGTTAACCCATCCTGCATTTACATATGGAGGAAGAGAAGTAAATGGAATATGGGTTGGAAAATTTGAAACAACACAGGGAACAGCCGCAAATGTAGGAACAGCAAATCCAACAGTAAAACCAAATATAACTTCATGGAAAAGTCAAAATGTATCAACAGAATTTGCTACATCACAAAAATTCTCATCAAATGCAGCATACGGGTTAAGGGCAGAAAGTAAAATGAGTACAAATGCGGAATGGGGAGCAATAGCCTACCTATCACACTCGGTATATGGAATAAACACAGAAATAAGAATAAACAATAATTCGGGTTATAAAACAGGATGTGGAGCAAGTGCTGATAATCTGGCAGCTACTTCAAGCTGTGAAATAACATATGGAGCAGCTTCATCATATCCCCAGAGCACAACAGGAAATATAACGGGTATATTTGATATGTCTGGAGGAGCATACGAATATCAAATGAGCGTATATACTAATGCCACAAATGATAAATATTCAGGATTATGCAATATATATGATAGTGGATTCAAAGGATTATATGGTAATCCAAGTTATACAGGATGTGATTCAGGTATAACAAGTAATATAACTGGATTAGATTATCCAAACACTAAATATTACAAATTATATACTTCATCAGGATGGCAAAGTAAAACAAGTTATTTAGGAGAGGCTCTGGGAGAAACAAATTCGTGGTACAAAGATTTCAATTATTTTGTAAGTGCGTCCGCTCCGTGGTTCTACCGAGGTGGTTTCTATAGCCGCGGTGTGGGTGCGGGTGGCTTCAGTTTGTACTACAGCAACGGTAGTGCCAGCGGCAGCGTTTCGTTTCGGTCGGTTGTGTTGACTTATTAGGCATTTATGCCTAATATTACTCTAAAATCAGGGAAAAAAGTACATAGAATTACAATAGCATATAAAAATAAAGAAGTGAAAACATACGAGTCCCCACACTTTTTTGGGGACTCGTATAAAAATTAAAAAGGTCTATACACTTCGGTGTTAAATAGATAGGGATTAAGCTGTAAAAGATATTTTGTAAATGCGTCCAATCCGTGGTTCAACCGAGGTGGTAACTATAGCAACGGTGTGGGTGCGGGTGGCTTCAATTTGAACAACAACAACGGTAGTGCCAACAGCAACATTTCGTTTCGGTCGGTTGTGTTTAAGACTACTATATATAAGAATATAATATTCTTCATTCAAATTATAATATTTAAGGATATTATAAAGTAATGTTTATCGTAGAAGTTTAATTCCTGTTCTTTAATAAGAACAAAAAAATAGATAGTGAAGTTATGTGAGTAGTAAAATGATGAAAATGAAACTTTACGCAAGGCAGTAGTAATTAAATGAACTATTTATGGTTCGTTTGTTAATACTGCTTTTTTAAATATTAAAAAGGAGTAAGAAAGTGAGTAAATTATATAATAAGTATTTAGAATTAAAAAAAGAAAATAAGGAGGCATTATATTTATTTAAAAGTGGTAATTTTTATATATTTTTAGATGAAGATGCAATTAAAATTAATAAAATAACAACTTTAAAATTAATAAATTTAAATAAAGATATAGTTAAATGCGGTTTTCCAATTAACTCAAAAGAAAAATATATTTCAATATTTGATAATTTAAAATTAAATATTAAAATAATAGATGAATGTAATGAAATAAAACCAACAGATAAAATAATAATGAAATTAAAAAAAATAGATATTAATTATCTTACCCCAATAGAGGCCCTTAGAGTATTGGGTGAATTAAAGGAGATAATTAATGAGTGATTTAGAAGATTTATTAATTTATAAGCAATATTTAGAGCTTATATATTATACAGAAAATATTTTGATTAAATATCCCAAAATAGAAAGAAAAAATATATGTGTGCAAATAAAAAATAATACATATGATGGAATGAAATTAATAATAAAAGCTCAAAAAGTTAGAGATAAAAAAGTAAGGTTAAATATTTTAGGAGAATTAGATGTCAATTTGAAAATGTTAAAAATATTAATAAGAATTTCATATAAGAAAAAATATATTAGCATTAAAAATTATGCTTCATGGAGCAAAAAAATAACTAATATATGTAATTTATTAGGTGGATGGATAAACTCATGTCTAAAACAATGAAAAATATGTTTTATGAAAATTTAACTTTTGAAAAAATGTTAAAAGCTCATGAAAGATCTATAAAAAACAAGAAAAATAAAAGGGATGTATTAAAATTCAATATGGATTTAGAAACAAATTTATGGAATATAATTAATAAACTTAAAAATGAAAAATATTCAATTGGAAAATATAAAACTTTTACAGTATATGAACCCAAAAAGAGGGTTATTAAATCTTTACCTTATGTAGACAGGGTCATTCAGCAGTGGTATATCTATGAATTTATAAAACCATTTTTTGTTAAAAGATTTATAAGTAATACATGTGCCTGTATAGAAAAAAGAGGTACTCATTATGCTGTGGATAAAGCACAAAAATATATGAGAATAATGAAAAGAAAAAATGAAAAATATTATATTTTAAAATGTGATATAAAGAATTTTTTTTATAGTATTGATAAAGATATATTATTTAATATTTTAAAAAAGGCTATTACAGATAAAAAAATATTACATTTAACTGAAATTTTTATATTTGACAGTGAAGATACTGGTATACCAATTGGAAATTATACCAGTCAATATTTTGCCAATATATATTTAGATATTTTAGATCATTTTATAAAAGAGAAATTAAAGGTTAAATATTATGTTAGATATATGGATGATTTTATTTTGCTTGTAAATAGTAAAAATGATGCTAAAAGATTTAAAAAAATAATTGAAGAATTTTTAAATAAAAATTTGAATTTAGAGCTTAATAACAAAAGTAATTATTATCCTAACAAATCAGGAATTAATTTTTGTGGATATATAATATATGAGACACATAGACTATTGAGAAAAAGAGCTAAAATTCAAATGAAAAAAAGAATAAATTTATGGAATAAGTTAAATTCTTTTAATAAGTTGAATGAAAATAAAATGATTTTAGAATGGAATAGTTTTTTAGCTCATTTTAAACATGCAAATAGTTACAATTTTATTTTAAAAATGTATAATAAAATTGATAGAAAAGATTTAATAAGTTTAAATGTTTTAAAATAATGTTGAATAAAATAGGAGTTTTATGTTATAATTTGGAGTAGAAAGATAGTGATTCATATGAAACAGAGAATAATAAGTGCTCTGGTTGCACTTTTAATAGTAATACCTTTGATTATTATTGGTGGATATTTTTATAAAATTGGTGTAATAATTCTGGGAGTTATTGGGGTTATGGAATTAATTAAAGCAAAATCAAAGGATAAAAAAGTTCCATTATTAATTAAAATTATAACAGTAGCTAATTTTCTTTTAATGATGATAGTAAATATAAATAATAATGAATTTATATTAAATATGCCATATAAATATTTGATTTTGAATACTTTATTGCTGCTTTTACCTTTGATATTTTATCATGATAATAAAAAATATAGTATTGAAGACGCAATATTTTTCTCTGGATTCAATATATTTTTAGTTTTAGGTTTCAGTGCCCTTATGATGATGAGGGAATATAATGTATACTATTTAATATTTATTTTATTAATTACAATCTCTACTGATACTTTTGCGTATATTGTTGGAATTTTAATAGGTAAGCATAAAATGTGCCCTACAATATCCCCTAATAAATCTGTAGAAGGTTTTATTGGTGGACTTTTATTTGGAACATTCATTACAACATATATATACATCACTACTTTTGATTATACAGGGAGTATAATTTTATTAATTTTAGTTATGATGTTTATTTCTATAATGTCTGCACTAGGAGATCTATTTTTTAGTTTTATTAAAAGGCAATACGAAATAAAAGATTTTGGCAAAATAATGCCAGGGCATGGAGGAATACTTGATAGGTTAGACAGTATATTATTTGTAATATTAACGTTCTGTCTTATCATAAGTATTATATAGGTAAATATGATAAATTTTATAATAACATTTTTGGTTTTAGTATTAATGCTTGGAGTAATAATCTTAATTCATGAATTCGGACATTTTATAATGGCAAAGAAAAATGGAGTTTATGTTGATGAGTTTGCTATAGGGATGGGACCAAAGTTATGGAGTCGTAAAAGTAAAAAAGATGAGACTACATATTCTATAAGAGCATTTCCAATTGGTGGATATGTGTCAATGGCTAACGAAGAAGATCCACAGATGAAAATAAAAAAAGAAGAGGTTTTAGAAAATAAAAATTTTATACAAATATTTTCAGTTTTAATAATGGGCATATTACTGAATTTTTTATTAACAATATTTTTACTTTTTATAAATGGCTTGTTTTATGGAAGTCCTATAACAAAACCTATTGTTGGAGAGGTTGAGGGTGGCAGTGCTATAAACATCGCAGGAATACAAACTGGAGATATAATAAAATCTATAAATGGAGTAAAAACATCTTCTTGGGATGATGTACTTTTAGAAATATCAGTCAAAGAAGAAAAAGAAGAGTACACTTTTGTTGTTGAAAGATCGGGAAATATTTCTAAATTTATTGTAATTCCTCAGATTAAAGAAATAGAGGGTGAATTACAAAAAGTATTTGGTTTTGCAATATCATATCCCAAAACATATGGTTTTGTTAATGCTTTGAAATATTCAGTAGGTGGTTTTTGGGATATGTTAAAATCAATAGTAAGTATACTTAAGAATTTGTTTGTTGGTACAATTTCAATTGATAATTTAAGTGGTCCTATAGGGATTTACACTGTTATTGATGAAATTAAATGGGCGGGATTGGAAAATCTAATATATTTAACTGCATATCTAAGTATTAATATAGGGGTAATTAACTTGCTTCCAATACCAGTATTTGATGGAGGAAGAATATTACTTCTGATAATTCAAAAAATAACTAAAAAGAAAAATAAAAAATTAGAAGGCATATTAAATACAGTGGGATTTTTCTTATTGGTAGCATTATTTGTATATATTACATTTAATGATATATTCAAATTATTTTAGGGGGATTTTATGGGTGTACTGCAAAATAAGGAAATATTAAAATATTGTCCTAATTATTATAATATTATAAATCAAGATTTCTTAGATAGCGAAGTTGTTTCAATAAAACTGATTCAAATATTTCAGGAATTTGTTTTTAGTATTGATGTTAATAAAAAAGAAGATATTTGTATAATTAATAAAATGGCAGATTCTATTATTAAGTATTTTGAAGATGGAGAATTTAAAAAAGAATTAATTGGAACTATATCTAATTTAAAAATAAGTTCTAGAATAGATAATGTACTTTTATTTATTGCTCAAAAGATAATAGAGGCTTATGATAAATATTTGGAATATTATACAAGAAATTTATACATTCCAAGATGGATATAAATTAGATTTTTCTAAGGAAAAGTGATATAATCTAAGGGTTTTATGAGAAAGTACTATGTTTTTTGTTCTCGTAGCTCAGATGGATAGAGCAATCCCCTCCTAAGGGATAGGTCATCAGTTCGACTCTGATCGAGAACGCCATTTTTGATTTAAAAAAGTCTTGGAAGTTCAGTATTTTCAAGATTTTTGTTTTATTAATATTATAAACTATAACAAATTAGCATTATCAAATATCATTTTCAGCATTTTTTATGACACTCCTCAAAGGGCTAACTATCTATAAGTAAAGGGTATAAATAAGAGCTAGGCTTAAAAAGCAAACGAAAACACTAATAAAGTAAAATGATTTTGAAGAAACTTGTTCTGCATTATATACATTCTATGAAACAGAGCAGGTTGCATTTAGAATATGTGAATCTAACGACAATATACGTGCTAGAGTTGATTAATAACAAAATCGGAAATAATAGCAAAAGAATAATATTTTACTTAAGAGTAAAATAGTAATAAATGTAGGGCAAAATCTTTCAATTTAAATCTTTTATTTCTTTAATTTTATTTTAGTATGTGGAACTTCTTTGTATCATTACTGAAATTATTATAAAAATAATAACTATTATTAATATAAATAATATCTTTAAACCTCCTAAAATCGCTTTTGCTTTTTTAGGATTTTTTCCACTTTCAATAAAATAAAATATTACTCCGATAACAGGGAATAAAAATGATAATATTTTAATTGGAGTGTAATTTTCTTGTTTCATGATAAATCTCCTTTCAAATCAAAAATTTTTAAACTTTTCAATAAATTATAATAAAACAAACATAAATATTTTTGAACTAAACTCTATAAATATTATAACATTTCCATGATGATTTTCGCAATAAGTTGTCGTAAAAGTCAATTGAGTATCCATAGTGATTTTAACATATGATAGACATTGATCCTTTTGAATTCATTAAGCTATATTAACCAATTATTTTTTACATTAATAATAAAAACTTAAAGATTAAGTTTATTTTTAAAAATTTTATACTCCATACTATACATGTGCTATAATATGGAAAAGAGGTATTTATGAATCAGAAAAATTTAGATATTCCTAATCATATTGCGATAATATTAGATGGTAATGGAAGATGGGCTTTATCTAAAGGACTTACAAGAATGGAAGGACATACATTTGGACTCAAAAGAGTTGAAGAAATAGTGGAGTATGCCTTTAGTAAAGGAGTTAATGTATTAAGTTTATATGCTTTTTCTACAGAAAATTTTAAAAGATCTAAAGAAGAAGTAAATCATTTAATGAAATTATTTACAAATATGTTTTCTTCTAAAATGAAAAAGATAGTTAAAAATAATATTAAAATAGTAATATCTGGAAGCAGAGAAAATCTTCCTTTAAAAGTATTAAAAAGTATTGATAAAATGATAAGTGAAACGAAAGATAATAAAAACGGTATTCTAAATATATGTATTAATTATAGTGGTAGATTAGAGATTGTTGATACATATAAAAAATTAATAAATAAACGAATTAAGGAAAGTGAAGTTAATGAAGACATTGTGAGAGAGAATTTGTATAACAATCTTCCTGATGTTGATTTAATGATTCGTACTAGTGGAGAACAAAGATTAAGTGACTTTATGCTTTATACATGTGCTTATGCAGAATTTTATTTTCCTAAGGTTTATTGGCCAGATTTTTCTAAGAAAGAGTTTGATAGGGCTATTAAGGTTTACAATAAACGAAATAGAAGGTTTGGAAGATAATAATAAATTATTAAGTAAAAGGAGATATTATGAGAATATCCACAAGGGGGCGATATGCCCTAAAAATTATGATTGACTTGTCTTTAAATGCTAAAGAAAATTATGTTTCTTTAACTGAAATATCTAAAAGGCAAGGTATATCCAGTAAATATTCAGAGCAAATAATTTCTAAATTAAATAAAGCTGGATATTTAAAAACTGCCAGGGGAAATACTGGTGGGTATATGCTTTCTAAAAAACCCGATGAATATAAAATAGGAGATATTTTAAGAGCTACTGAAGGCACTCTTGCGCCTCTTGAATGCATTTCTGATGGATTTTGTGATAAAAAAGGTGGATGTAAGTCATATGTGTTTTGGGAGGGGTTAGATAAAGTTATTGAAGATTATGTGGATAGTAAAACTTTAGAAGATTTAATTAAATAATGTATCTATTTTTTGCTTTTAATTCCTATTGACTTAGTAGGAATTGAAGTGTATAATTTTATTTACTGGGAGGAATTTATGGAAATTTACTTAGATAACGCAGCCACTACTAAATTAGATAAAAGAGTTTTAGAAGCAATGATGCCTTATTTAACAGATGAATATGGTAATGCATCTTCTATATATAAATTAGGAAGAAATACTAGAGGATCTATAGAAAAAGCTAGAGAACAGGTAGCTAAAAGTATTAATGCTGAGCCCTCGGAAATATATTTTACATCAGGAGGAACTGAAAGTGATAATACTGCAATAAAGGGGATTGCTTATGCTTATAAAAATAAAGGAAATCATATTATAACATCAAAAATAGAACACCCTGCAGTACTTGAAACTTGCAAGGAATTAGAGAATGAAGGTTTTGAAGTTACTTATATAAGTGTAGATGAAACTGGAATAATTAATTTATCAGAATTAGAAAGTTCAATAAAAGAAAATACGATTTTGATAAGTATTATGTATGCAAATAATGAAATAGGTACTATTGAGCCGATTAAAGAAATTGCAGAAATTGCTAAAAAACACAATCTATTTTTTCATACTGATGCAGTACAGGCAATTGGAAATATAAAAATAGATGTAAAGGAATTGAATATAGACAGTTTATCTTTATCAGCCCATAAATTCTATGGTCCTAAAGGTATTGGGGCGTTATATGTTAAAAAAGGTGTAAGATTTAAAAAATTAATTAATGGAGGACATCAGGAAAAAGGTAAAAGAGCTGGAACTGAAAATGTTCCATCAATAGTAGGCATGGGGAAAGCCATAGAAATTGTTTACGAAGAGATGGAGAAAAAAAATGAGCGCATTAAATCTTTGAGAGATTATTATATAGATGAAGTGAATAAAAGAATACCCAATATAAAATTAAATGGAGATATTAATTCAAGATTACCCGGAAATGCTAATATATCTTTTAGATATATTGAAGGCGAGGGGCTTTTATTAAATTTAGACAACAAAGGAATTTATGCATCAAGTGGGAGTGCTTGTACATCAGATTCGCTTGAACCATCTCATGTATTACTTGCAATTGGATTACCTCATGAAATAGCTCATGGCTCTTTAAGAATAACCATAGGAAAGTACAATACAAAAAAAGAAATAGATTATTTAATAAATAACTTAGTTCCAATAGTTCAAAAATTAAGAGATATGTCCCCGTTGTATGAAAAATTAAAAAATAAGGAGTGAAAAAATGGAATTATACAATGAAAAAGTAATAGATCACTATTCTAATCCAAGAAATGTTGGGGAAATAGAAGATTATTCTGGAGTTGGAGAAGTAGGAAATCCTGTATGTGGAGATATATTAAGAATATATTTGAAAGTTGAAGATAATATAATTACTGATGTCAAATTTAAGACATTTGGTTGTGGTGCTGCGATTGCATCAAGCAGTATATCAACAGAACTGATAAAAGGAAAATCTGTAGATGAAGCTTTAAAAATAACTAATAAAAGTGTAGTTGATGAGTTGGGGGGACTTCCACAAATAAAGATGCACTGTTCTATACTTGCTGAAGAGGCAATTAAACTAGCTATTGCTGATTATTATAGAAATGTATTAAAACTACCTGAAGATGAAATAATAAATAAATGTAATTTAGAATAAAATATGAAAGTTTTTCATATTTTTTGTGTTATAATAATTACACAAGCCGAATTAGTTAAGTGGTATAACAGGGCCATGGTAAGGCTCAGTTGGCAGTCCGATTCTGCCATTCGGCACCATTTTGAGGAAAGATTATTATGAATAAAAAAGGTTTTACATTAGTGGAATTAATTGCGGTTATTGCAATTATTGCAATTGTTATAGTAATAGCAGTTTTTTCGTTAACAAATTCAAATAATTCAGTAAAAGAAAAAGAATATGAAACCAAAGTAAATCTTATAGAAACAGCCGCTTCATTATATGCCCAAGATAATATAACAAATTTTCCCCAAAATATTACTGTTGAAACTCTGTTAGAAACAGAATATTTAAAAGCTGACTTTAAACAAAACGAGAGTGGTTGTACTAGCGAAGTTGGCTGTTTGTTAAATCCATCCAGCAATGATTTTATGAACTCAATGATTATAAATATATCAAAAAATGGTAAAAAAATAATTGCGGTTATTCAAAATTAACTAAAAAAAATACATATTTGATTGATATTTCTATAAACTTATGATATCATTATCTATATTTTATGGCG
>CAZBKY010000012.1:0-18873 GCA_964492595.1 uncultured Muribaculaceae bacterium | reverse complement strand
AAGGCAGGCTATGAAGGTTTTTAAGGCACTGGGCATGAAAATAAACGAAATTGAGTCGATGCTTGGGGAAGCCTTGCTTTTATCACAAATAGGTCATCCGAACATTGTAAGAGTTTTTGATGCGAACATTTCGAAATCAAAAAAAGGCGATTTCGGTTATTTTACTATGGAATATGTTGCCGGTGGAAGTCTTGATAAATTTTGGCAATCATATGGAACCAGGATAATACCGGTTGATGATACAGTGCAGATTATTAAGCAGATCTGCCTTGGATTATCAGTTGCACACAGTGAAAATCCACCGATAATACATAGAGACATTAAACCTCAAAATATAATAATATTGGAAAACGGTATAATAAAAATAACTGACTTTGGAATTGCAATGGCTTTAAATTCAACTCAACTTACTCAGACAAATTCAGTAATGGGAAGTGTTCACTATCTTCCTCCTGAGCAGGCAAATGGAAAAGGTTCAACTATCAGAAGTGATATATATTCTATGGGAATACTTATGTATGAACTTTTAACAGGTACAATACCTTATAAAGGAGAGTCAGCTGTTGAGATTGCCCTTAAACATTTAAAAGAGCCTTTACCGAGCATAAAAAGTAAGCTCCCTTCGATTTCACAGTCTATTGAAAATATAATTTTAAAATCCACTGCAAAAAACCCCAAAAACAGATATACAGATGCAAGAGAAATGTACGAAGATATAAAAACTGCTTTAGATCCTTCAAGAGATGGTGAACCAAGATATGTATATAAATATTCAGAAAAAGAGCTTGAGGAGACAAAAGTTCTTGATGATGTTGTAAAAGAAGTTAAAGAACAGAACAGAAAAAAAAGAAAATCAGAAGAATCTGAAATGAGAAATGAAAATAAAAAACAAAATAAAATATTAGTAATTTTAGCTTCAATTTTTACTGGATTAGTACTTACTACTACAGTTTTGCTATGGGTATATTTTGATAAATCTCAAATAAAAAATGTTATTATTCCAGATGTTTCAGCAAAAACAATAGTGGAAGCTTCAAATATATTGACAGATAAAGGCTTTTTAGTTAAGGAAAGATCTGAATATATACCCTCTGATGATATAGAAGAAGGATATGTTATAAAAACAAGTCCTGAAATAGGCAGAAAAGTAAAAGCAGGTTCAACAATAATTTTATATGTTTCAAATGGTCCAGAAACATTTCTACTGGAGGATTATTCGGGGAGAAACTATATAGAGGTGGAAACTATATTAAAAGAAATGTATAAATGTAATGTATTAAAAGAGACTCAAAGTGTCAGCAAAGAGGAAAAAATAAAAGAAGATACAGTTATAAAAACTGTACCTGCTGCGGGTAGTCAGATAAAGCAGGGAAGCAGTGAGCACACATGTAATATAACATTATTTATCCCTCAGATTGAAGTGACATATCCAGATTTTACAGATGGTTCATATACTTTAAGCAAAATTCAGGCTTTTTGTGCAAAAAATAATGTTACTGTTCAGGTAAGATACGAGGAAAGAGAAGATTTGGAAGAAGGTACAATTATAAGACAGGAAAGACCAAAAGATTCTATAGTTCTTCCTGGAACAACTATAACAATTACAGTAGCATCGCATCCTGAAGAAGTGAATTTAGAAGAGGAATAATATTTTGATGAATAAAGGGATTATCACAAAAATCAATAAAAATTTATATTCGGTATATTCTAATAATTCTACTTTTGTTTGTGAGGAAAGTGGGAAACTCTATAAAAATAACATAAAGCCTACTGTCGGAGATTATGTAATCTTCAATGAAACATCTTTAAGAATAGAGGAGTTATTACCAAGAAGAAATTCTCTTGTAAGACCCCTTATTTCTAATATAGATAAACTTATTATTCTCTCAAGTGTCGTGATTCCCAAATTTTCTTCTTATTTGCTTGATAAATTTATAATAATCGCGCTTTCCAACAATATAAAGCCTGTCATAGTTTTTACAAAAGAAGATTTACTATCATTTAAAGATATGAATTTAATAAGAAAATATAAAAAATATTATAAAAATTTGGGATATAAAGTTTATAGTAATAGAAATTTATTTAAAATAAAGAAAGAATTTAAAAACTCTGTTGTGGCATTAACTGGACAAACTGGTAGTGGTAAAAGCACCTTATTAAATAAACTTGATAAAAAGTTGAATTTAAAAACAGATGAAATATCTTCTTCGCTGGGAAGAGGAAAGCATACCACAAGATTAGTGGAACTATACAACTTATTTAAAGGCTTAGTTGCAGATACTCCAGGATTTTCATCTTTGGAATTAAATATAAATTCTGATGAAATAAAAAAATATTATAATGAGTTTAATTTAAACTGTAAATACAAAAACTGTATGCATATTAAAGAAGATGGATGCAAAGTAATAAGTTTTTTAAATACTTCTTCAGATATATTTAAAGAAAGATATAATAATTATTTGAAATTAGTAAGTGAGGTAAGAAAATGAAAGTAAGTGCATCTATTTTATCAAACTCTATAAAACCAGAAGAATTAATTAAAAAATTTAATAATACTAAGGCAGATTATATACATTTAGATGTAATGGATGGTAAATTTGTAGATAATAAATCATATACTCTAAGTGATTTAAAAAGATTTAATGATATTTCAACTAAAAAATTTGATGTTCATTTAATGGTGAAAAACCCTGAAAAATATATGTATGATATTGCAATGCTTAATGTTGAATATGTAACATTTCATTTTGAGGCAGTTAAGGATATTGATGCCTTGATTAAAACAGTTAAAAATTATGGTTTAAAAGTAGGACTAAGTATAAATCCAGATACTGATATATCTTTATTATATCCATATTTGAAGATCTTAGATTTAATTTTAATTATGAGTGTTTATCCAGGCAAAAGTGGCCAAGCTTTTATTAGTAGTACATTGGATAAAATTAAATTATTGAAAAGTGAAATAAATAATAGAAATTTAAATACTATAATTTCTGTTGACGGGGGAGTAAATAGTGAAAATGCTTTAGAATTAAAGATGTATGGTATTGATATGGTAGTAAGTGCAAGCTTTATCCAAACCGATGAAATGAATAGTAGAATAAACTATTTAAAAGAATTGTAAAACTTTTAATGAACATAATAAAACTAAGGAGGAGGATACATATGAAATGGCTTAATAAACAAAACTATTTTGTTAAATATTTAATATGTATATCTTTATTTTTTATTTTACTTACAATATTAAGGCTAACTATAATAAATGATGGTGATTTACCCTCAAATGATAACTCCATATATGTTAAGAATAATATATCAACTGATGATGAAAAGTATCATATAAATGTGTATTATCCTAAATTTCTAAATTCTGATATTAATAAAATTGTTACAAACTGGGTATATACTTATATAAAGAATTTTAAAAATGATAGCAAGGATATGGATGCTAAGACAAATTTGGAAATAAATTATTTAATATATTTCACTCAAGACCATGTAAATATATTTTTTGATATTAGTAATTCAATAAATTTAAAAGATATAAATAAAAGTATTTTAATAGACTTAAATAAAGATAAATCATCTCAAATAACAGAGTTATATAATGAAGAAATATTAAAAGAGCAGTTGAAAATGGCAAAAATTAAATATCCTTTATTTGTAAGTGATGTTATTTTGGGTGAAGATATGAATAGTTTTAATTACCTAATAAATGATAAAGGCTTTACTGTGTATTTTACTAATTTGACTTATTCAAAAGAAATTAGTTATATTCCCAGTTTAAAAGTATTGGAAGGTGACTTCGTTCTTGAAGAAAAAGTAATTGATGAAAATAAAAAGATGGTTGCATTAACTTTTGATGATGGTCCAAGTGGACAAACTTTAGAAATATTAAAATGTTTAGAACTAAATGATGCGAAAGGCACTTTTTTTGAACTTGGTATAAATATGAAAAGATATAAAGACATTACTAAAAGGTTATATGATAATGGTATGGAAATAGGAAATCATACATATTCCCATAAATATTTAACTAAATTAAAATTAAGCAAAGCTTTAGAAGAGATAAATTCAACTTCAATATTATATAATCAAATTACAGGAGATAACATTACATTACTTAGAGTACCTTATGGAAGTATTAATTCTACAATAAGACAAAACTCTCCGCTTCCTATTATTTCATGGAGTATAGATACTAAAGACTGGCTCTATAGAGATCCTGAGAAGTCCGCACCAATAGTTTTAAATCATGTAAAAGATGGAGATATTATATTAATGCATGATATGTATGAAAGTACAACTGAGTTAGTTAAAATAATAGTACCAGAATTAAAGGCAAGAGGTTATGAACTACTGACTGTATCTGAACTTGCTAGATATAAAAATTATCAACTGCAGCCAGGTGTAGTTGTGAAAGAAATGAATTAAAATATATACAAAATATAAATGAGGTGTTATAATATATAATGCTTTATGGTTCCTTAGCTCAGCTGGTAGAGCAACAGACTCTTAATCTGTGGGTCCAGGGTTCGATCCCCTGAGGAATCACCAAAATAGTAATTTAAATCACTTCAGATTCTAGTGATTTTTTAGATAAAAATATTGTACTAAAATGTGGTTAAAATTAAACAGTAATATAAATTAAAAGTGGGTAGTACGATGGATGATATTTTAACAAGTGAATATAGAATTAAAGATATTACAGAAATTGATTTAAATGTCGTATTTTTACATTATACTAATGTGTCTAATTTAAAGAGAATTTTTGAAAATGGATTAGAACCGAGAATTGGCTCCAACTCTAAAGGTGTAGAAATAAGCAAAAAAATATTTTTTAGTATTGGGGATAAAGGAATGCTAATGCTTATGGATGTTTGGTTAAAATGGTTAAACACAATACCAAAAAATAAATTACTTTTTGAAATAGGTTCATATTTTTTGAAAAAATCATGGTTTCCTAAAATTATTTTTAAAATTATTTTTAGTGTTTGGAAGAAAAGTAAAAAAAGATTTATTAAAACTTGCAAAAATCTCAAGAATATTTTAGATAACAGTATATTTTTGATTTTAGATTTAGAAGAAAAAATAGATTTTGATTTTAATGATATTGATGAAGTGAAAATTCAAAAAATTCCAAAAGAAATGGTTAAAAATGTTTATACAACCTGAAAGTGATGTAGAAGATATTGCGATGGAATATTGGAATATGCACACATATTCTGATAAAGCCATTGATAAAAACAAAATATCTTTACTAAAAGTTAATAATAATTATTCAGCCAGTGATGTGTTAATATATATGGCAAATAAAAATAATCAGTATGTAATAGAAAAATGTCCCTTTTTATATGAATATTTAAAGTTTATAAATTGTAATAAATAATTTATCAAAAAAATCAATATTTGTGTTATTATTATAATAGGGAGTGTGAAATAATATGGAATTAAAAGATAAGAGAATAATTTTGACTGGAGCGGGAAGTGGTATTGGTAGGGAGTTGACATTTCAACTACTTTCTAAGGGAGCTTTTGTTGTTGCTTTAGATATTAACGAAGAAGAACTTAAAATAACAAAAGAATTATCAAATAATAATGAGAAATTGGATATATATAAAGTAGATATATCAAGCGATGAATCAATAAGTAATTTTAAAGAAGAATATTTTAAAAAATATAGTGAAGTAGATGGATTAATAAATAATGCCGGGATAATACAGCCATTTGTAAAATTTAATGAACTTGAAAAAGAAATTATCGAACGTGTTATGAACATTAATTTTTATGGGCCACTAAAATTAACAAAGATATTCTTGCCCGAGATTATGAAAAGCAATGAAGCGTATATAGTTAATATCTCAAGCATGGGAGGATTCTTCCCATTTCCGGGACAAACAGTATATTGTGCCTCAAAAGCTGCTTTAAAATTGTTTACTGAAGGACTTTATGCAGAGTTTTTGAATACAAATGTTCATGTGATGGTTGTATTTCCCGGAGCAATCGCAACTAACATAATTAAAAATTCAAATGTTTCATCTTCTTCGGCTGAAACCGAAAGTAAATTAAAACCATTATCAGCTTCAAAGGCAGCTTCACTTATAATAAAAGGAATTGAAAAAAATAAATTACAGTTATACATTGGCAACGATTCTAAATTTATGAATTTACTATATAAATTTAATTCTAAAAAAGCAATTATATTTATTAAAAAACAAATGAAGATGTAAATCATTAATATAATTTTAAGTGTTTTTTAAAATTGATTGCAGAAATGTAATCTTTTTGAATTTGTAAAAATAATATTTCCTATAATTTTGTTTTAATGCTATAATACTTATTGGAGTGATTGTTATGTCAAAAAAAATGAGAACAATAAAGAATACAAAACAAATTAATAAAAAATTAAAAACCCCGGGTTTACCTCTTGAATCAGCAACAATAATAAAAACAGTTATTTTAGTGGTTGCTTTCTTTGTGTTAGCATACCTATGTATGTTATTATTAGGTAAGATCGGTTTTTTTGATAAAAGTTATGAAAAGCCTGTTATAGAGGAAGCTCAAATATCTTATGATGAGGCACTAGTTGGAACATCTTTAAATAGACCTGACAAAGTTTATTATGTCGCTTTTGATTATTTTGGAGACTCAGATAAAACAAATAAGTATTTCCAATATATAGTTAATGCTTATGGGGGAAGCGAAGCTTTATATAAAGTTGATATGACTCTAGAAATAAATGCTAAATATTTAACTGAAGAAGGAAACATCAATGCCAATAATATAAAAGAATTTGCAATAAAAATTCCTACATTAATAAAAGTTAAAAACGGAAAAATAATGAAATATTTAGAAGATGTCAAAGCAATAAAAAAAGAATTAAGTAATTAGAGATTTTTAAGATACATTTTATTGTATCTTTTTATTTTATAAGTTATAATAAAATTAATTTTTATTTTGGAGGTCTAGATGCAGCAGTATTTCGGTATGGAAAAAGATAAAAATAATATATTTCTTAACCCAAAAGATTTTAATCATATAAAGAATGTAATGAGAATGAAAGAAGGAGAAGAGGTGTTTGTAGTATACAATAACAAAAGATATATCGCATCTCTTAATTCTGATTTTAAATCTGCAGTTATAAAAGAGGAATTAAAAGTCAAAACCAGAAACAAAGAGATAATTATTTATGTCCCATTATTAAATGATGACAAAATGAGTTTTATATTTCAAAAAGCTACAGAACTTGGAGCAACCAAATTTGTGCCTGTGGAATTTGAACATTGCAAATACAAATTAGATTTATCAAAAAAACTTAAAAAAATAGAAAGATGGCGTAAAATAATAATTGAAGCTTCAGAACAGTCATACAGAAATGATATACCTGAACTTGATAATTTCGCAACTGTTTCGGAAATCAAAAGTGTAAAGGGAATGAATATGCTTTGTTCACTTGACACTAATCGCGTAAAAAGTATAAACACAGTATTAAACAGCCAAAACATATGTGATAAAATAACTGTAGTATTCGGGCCAGAAGGTGGATTTACCGAAGATGAAGAAATGCTTATAAAAAAGAATGGATTTCAGAAAGTGAGTCTTGGAAAAAACATTTTAAGATCTGAAACTGTACCTTTATTTGTGATTTCAGTAATCAAATATCTAGAAGGATGTGAGTAATATGCTAGAATTCAATAAATTTTTAGAAGTATTCTTTACAAGTCAGTATTTTATAGTATTAATAGTGATTTTGGTCGTGATATTATTAGTTTTAATAACATATTTAATAAAATTACAATATAGTTATAAAACTGAGGAGGCTACTTTAAAATCAAGTCTAGATATTAAGGAAGAAATCAATGCTGGTGGTCCGGTTTTAAATCTGGAATCTTTAAACAATACTCAAGCTGATATAGTTTTAAATTTAAATGCAGCTGAGAGTATTTTAAAAAACCCTATTGAGCTATATGAAGAGGATGAAGAAGAGTGCGCCATTATAAGCACTAAAGATTTAGAAAAAATAGAAAAAGAAAGAGATGAAGTTTACGGCAAGGAAAATAATGCCAAATTGATTGAAGAATACGAAGAAAATCAAGAAAAGAAAGCCATTATAAGTTATGATGAACTTCTTCGCAATGCAAGTTCATTAGAACTTAACTATATAGAAAAACCTAAAGAAGAAGAAAATGCTCCAATTATTAAACAAGTCGAAATAAAAGACCAGGTATTAAAAAGTGTGTCTTATAAAGCTGAAGAGGAATATTTAGAAATATTAAAAGAATTTAGAGCTAATTTGATATCAAATGGATAAGACATTTTTTATTAAAAATTTAGGATGTAAGGTAAATGCTTATGAAAGTGAATATATCATAAGTCTTTTTTTGTCAGAAGGATACAAACTGGTTAATGATAATGCAGCAGTTTATGTAATAAATACTTGCAGTGTCACTAATGAAAGTGATAAAAAAAGTAGAAAAACCATAAATGCTATAAGAAAGAATAATAAAAACAGTATTGTAATAGTGGTGGGTTGCTACACACAAAATTTATATAACTCAAATAAATCTATTGATATAGATGCTGATATAATACTTGGAAATAAAGATAAAAGTAAAATTATTTATTATTTAAATGAATTTATTCAAAATAGAAAACGAATAACTAAGTTTTATGATGTGAGTAAGCAGTGTTTTGAAAGTATGGAGATAAAACATCTAAGTAATCATACCAGGGCTTTTATAAAAATAGAGGATGGCTGCAATAATTTCTGCAGTTATTGCATTATTCCCTATGTTAGGGGGAGAGTTAGATCTAAATCAAAAATAGATGTATTAAGTGAAGTGCATTCTTTAGTTGAAAATGGTTATAAAGAAATAGTATTAACAGGAATCCACACAGGGCAGTATAAAGACTCACATAATTACAGATTATATAATTTACTTTTTGATTTAATCAAAATTAAAGATTTAAAAAGAATTAGAATATCTTCAATAGAAATAGTTGAAATAGATAAGGATATTATAAGTTTATTAAATAATCCTAAAATAGCTAATCATTTGCATCTGCCTCTTCAAAGTGGGTGCGATAAAATTTTAAAGCTAATGAATAGAAGATATGATACTAAGTATTATGAAGATAAAATAAACCAAATAAGAAGAGTTAACCCTGATATATCTATAACTACAGATGTAATTGTGGGATTTCCCGGAGAAACAGAAGAAGATTTTAATGAAACATATAATTTTTGTCAAAAACAAGGTTTTTCTAAAATACACGTTTTTCCTTATTCAGATAGAATAGGTACAGTGGCCTCTAAAATGACTGATAAAGTTGAGGGCAAAGTTAAAAAAGAGAGAGTAAAAAAATTATTGGAATTATCAGATATATTGAAAAGAGAATATGAGAGCAGATTTATAAATAAAGATCTTGAAGTGTTAATTGAAAGTTATAAAGATGGGTATTATTATGGTTATAGCTCAAATTATATTGAAGTAAAAACCAAGGGAAACTATGAAATAAATTCTATATACAAAATAAAAATATAGAATTTTAGGTATAATGGTATAATAGTATTATAAAATATTGAGGTATATGATTATGGCTATCACTAATAACTTAAGTATAAGAGAAATCAAAAAAATAATGGATGAAATAATAGAAGAGGAAATAAGTAATACAAAAGTGGATGTTTCAAATAATCAAGTGACTTTGATGGATTTTCTTTTAAGTGAAAAATTTAATCGTTTCTCATTTCTTCAAAAAATGGTTATATATTCAAATGTAAGAGGTTTTGCTGATTGGAGAAACAAAGAAATAACTGTTTTTGTGGATAAACAAGAAATTGCTAGGAGATTAAGAAGTAAATTTTATTTAGTTGATTTAATTAGAACAACCTATCATGAATTTAGACATTGTTTGCAAATGGAAAAAATGAATAAGGCAGATTTTTCAGATGTAGAATATTTTATATTTACCATGGAAGATTATGTTTTAAATTCTGACTATGAAGATTATAAAGAAAATCACGATGAATATTTAATAGAAAGTGACGCAGATATATATGCTATTAATAAAGTTAGAGAT
Source organism: uncultured Muribaculaceae bacterium (assembly GCA_964492595.1). Classification (GTDB taxonomy): domain Bacteria; phylum Bacillota_I; class Bacilli_A; order RF39; family UBA660; genus CAYNFP01. Next base: position 8,790 of record CAZBKY010000012.1, on the reverse strand, counting down.
TTTATGAAAAAGAATCCTGGGCTTTATGAAAAAAACAGATTTTATATAGATAGCTTACAAAAAAGGCATGAAATTAATATGAAAAATTTTGATTTCCAACATCTTTTTAGTATATTTAATAAAATAATGCAGTATAAGGGATATGAATTTAAAGAGCCTTGGATTCGGGTATTTTATGATAAAAATTGGAACTTTAGAAAATTAGATGAACTCTTAAATAACGAGGATTTTCATAATATAAACCTTGAATTTAGATATATGTTTATCTCTAGCAGGGAATTTATTGAAAGTATTGATTATAATACACTTAGTGAAAAAGGTAGAGAATTTTTAAATGAAGCAATTAATTATTCGTATAATAAAGCTTTAAAAAGAAGAAATAATAATATTAAGATACTGCAAAATGGAATGTGGGATGTTAAAAGCTGGTTGGAAAGTGATTGTACTCTTGTAGATACAATAACATATTTTAATAATATACTTATGTACTATAAGATGTTTAAAATACATAACAAAAAATATTATGAAGGATTAATAGGCAATATAGATGAGAAATCTAAAACATCCAGATAATTTATATCAATGAATTAAAAAATCTGATAAAATGTTTTTATGAGTACTTATATTATTGGAAATATCAGAAAAATAATTTATGAGAATGATGTTAATTCCTACAAGGTGGGAATTTTTAAGGTTCGAGAAACAAATAGTGAAGATTTAAAAATATACGTTAATCATACAATATATTTTATTGGTAATTTTAACACTTTAAGCACAGAATTGAACTATAAATTTGAAGGAAATTTAATTAATCACCCTAAATATGGGCTTCAGTTTAGTGTGAGCAGGTATGAATTAATGAATCCCACTAATAATGAAGAGATAATATCATACTTGGCTGGAGGATATTTTGAAGGCATAGGATTAAAACTTGCTAAAAAAATAGTAGATAAATTTGGTGATAAAACTTTGGAAGTAATCAAATCAAATCCTATAGAAATTGCTTCTATTAGCGGTATTACGAGGGAAAGAGCTGAAGCAATGAGTAGAAAAATAAATACTTTGAGCGAAGAGGAAAGTTTGATTATTGATTTAACAAAGTTTGGCTTTAGTGTAAAAGAGAGTATAAATATTGTAAAAAATTACAAGCTTAATATTTCTGATATTATGAAAAGTAATTTATATATATTAACTAATATAATAGATTTTGAAAAGATAGATAGTATATATTTAAAATATAATGATTACAAAACAGATTTAAGAATTGAAAATATTATACTATACTGTATAAAAAATATATGTTATAAAACAGGCAATACGATGGCAAGTGAAGAGGCTCTTTATTTAGAATTTATAAAATATTTTAAAAATGAATTCAGTGTCAGTGACCTAAAGTTACATTTAAAAAATTTAATCAATCAATATAAAATATATAAATTTGGTGAGTATCTGATGCTTAATTACTTTTATGAAAGCGAAAAGTTGATATCAAATCGCATTAAAATGTATAATAGCATAAAAGAAAATAATAGCGTTAAATCTATAGACAAATATATAAAAACCTTTGAAAAACAAAACAAGATTGTATTAAACGAAGATCAAAAAAAAGCGATAGAAGGCAGTATAAACAATAATTTATTTATTATAAGTGGAGGGCCTGGTACAGGTAAAACCACTATTGTTAAAGCAATTGCCAATTTTTATGAAGATAAAAATGGAATATCTTTACTTGCTCCAACTGGAAGAAGTGCTAAAAGGCTGTCAGAAAGTGTATTGCTTCCCGCATTCACAATACATAAATTTTTAAAATGGAATAAAGAAGATGGTACATTTGGCTTAAATGAAAATAATAAATCTTCTGCAAAAATAGTTATAGTGGATGAGTTTTCAATGGTTGATATATTCTTATTTTCATCACTTCTTTTAGCTTTAAAGGATACGGTAAAACTTATACTTGTAGGCGATGCCAATCAGCTTCCAAGTATAAATCCCGGGAATTTATTATATGATTTATTAAATTCAGAAAATATCAATAAAAAGTATCTAACTGTTATTTATAGAACAGGGACAGACTCTTATATAAATACACTTGCAGAAAACATAAAAAATAAAATGATTTTTAATGAAATTAAAGATTACAGTGATTTTAAATTTATATCATCAGAAGATATAAATATAATCAAATATTTAACAATTATATGCAAAAAAATAAAAAATAAAGGAATTTCTTTAGATGAATTTCAGGTTTTAGTTCCGATGTATAATGGTATAAATGGAATAGATAATTTAAATAGAGTTATGCAGGATATCTTTAATCCTTACGATGACATGAAAAGAGAAATTGTATCTTCAGATGTGACATATAGAGAAGGCGATAAAATAATACAACTAGTAAATGATATTGATAATAATATTTATAATGGCGATATCGGTTATATAAAACTTATTAATTTGTATCCTAAAAAAAGCATAGAAATAGATTTTTCTGGTAATATAGTTGTTTATGAATCGGATAGTTTTGATAAAATAAGCTTATCTTATGCGATAAGTATTCATAAAAGCCAAGGCAGTGAATATGATAATGTAGTGGTAATTCTTGCCAGTTCTCACAAAAGAATGTTTTATAACAAACTGATATATACAGGATGTACCAGGGCAAAGAAAAGTCTTGTTATAATAGGGCAGAGGGAAAATTTTAATTTTTCTATATCATCAACCAATTCATCTAAAAGAATTACACATTTAAATAATCTTCTTTAGTATAAAATTATTATTATAGATAATAATAATACTGAAGGAGAGTGAGTATTATAAAAGCAATGAAGAACTTACTTTGGATGGGAATGGGTTTAGGTGTAGGATATTTAGCAACAAAGTATAATAAAAAAATAATGAGAAGCGTAGAAAAAATAAAAAATCAAAGTATAAAAAAGAGTTCTTAAAGGACTTTTTTTTAGAACACTCTTATGTTATAATTTTGTTAGGATGGAGTTCGTATATGGAAAAATTTAATAAAAATAGTAATCAAGATGAAAAAAGAGCATTTTTAAACAAAATTAATATGTCTAATTTAAACAATATAATTAATGTTGGTGGCAAAATAATGAAAATTTTATATTTTGTATTGATTATTTTGCTTGTTTATATAGTTGTATTAGTATTAAAAGAATTTAATATATTTCCAATTATATTAAAAACATTATCAATAATGAGCCCTTTATTCATAGGTTTTATTATAGCGTGGCTTTTAAATCCTTTAGTGAATAAATTAAGTTCATTTGGAATTAATAGAAATATTTCAGTAATAATAATATTTGTTGGGATGGTACTACTCTTGTATTTATTTACACTTACAGTTTTACCGGCTTTAGCAAATCAAATTAAAGATATAGTATCAACTATTCCTGCGATATTGACTGATCTAAAATCCTGGTTTGAAAATATTTTTGATAAATTATCTGACTTGAGTTTGGAAAACTTAGATGATATTAAAGCAGAGTTTTTTACTTCTGTTGAAAAAATAGGAACAGGAATTCAGACAAATTTACCTAATAGGACATTAAGTTTTATAACCAGTATGATAAATGGTCTTGGAAAAATACTTTTAAGTTTTGTCGTTGGATTTTATATGTTATTTAATTTTAATAATGTATCAAAGGGATTTATAAATTTATTCCCATTAAAATATAGAAAAGAAAGTGAAGAACTACTCGATAAAATAAGTTTAACAGCAAGAGATTATGTTAATGGAACTTTACTTTTATCATTAGTTTTGATGGTTGTTTCCTTTATAGGTTTTTCAATAATAGGGCTTAAGGCACCTTTATTAATTGCGGCTTTTTGTGGTATAACTAATTTAATACCTTATATTGGTCCATATATGGGAGCTGCAGTTGCGGGCGCTATTGGATTTACTCAATCAAATATTATAGGTGTTCTAACTTTAGTATTTATATTAATTACTCAAACACTTGAGGGAAACTTTCTTACTCCATTGTTTATGAGTAAAAAGATGCATCTTCATCCAGTGACAATACTTGTATCTTTATTAATATTCGGATATTTCTTTGGAATAACAGGAATGATTGTAGCAACTCCACTTGTTGCTCTCATAAAAATAATATTTAATTTCTTTAGTGAAAAATATAAATTCTTTGAATATTCAAAATAAAAAAAGGAATTGTGCGGATACACAATTCTTTTTTATTTTATATCTCTATTCGGTTCATGAGTTTCATGGAAGTGAGTAAATAGTAAGAATAGGTTAATTAATCCTGCTATTCCGACTAAAGTGTAAATTATTCTGGTAACAGCAGTATCTATTCCAAAAATGGCAGTTACTATATTAAAATCGAATAATCCTATCATTCCCCAAGCTATTGCGCCCAGCACTGTAAACACTAAGGCAGTCTTCTGTAGTAAGTTCATTCTACCCTCCTTCCCAAAGGCTAAAAATCATTATCCTTAATAATCATTATTTAGTTTTGCCCTTTTTGTATTTTTTATTCATAAATACTGTGAAAAAAAATATAATTTATTGATAAATAAAAAGGGAGGGTTATGAAAAAATTATTATTATTGCTTGGAATATGCTTATTGATGACAGGATGCGGAGGGTATGATTCTAAAAAAGCTTTAGAAGATTTTAAGAAACAGGTTAATGAAAGTTCAACATATGAATTAGAAGGAACTATGGAGATTTTAAGCAATGAAAAGCAGTTTACCTATGATGTGGAAGTTTCATATAAGGAAGGAGATTATTATAAAGTAAATTTATTAAACACTACAAATTCACATGAACAAATAATACTGAAAAATGATGAAGGTGTTTATGTAATTACACCTAATTTAAATAAAAGTTTTAAATTTCAAAGTGATTGGCCCAATAATAGTTCTCAAGCTTATATATTAGAAACAATTTTAAATGATATTGAAAATGATAGCAAAAGAAACTTTGAAAAAATTGATGATAAATATATATTTATCAGTGATGTAAACTATCCTAACAACAGCAATTTAATTAGTCAAAAAGTAACATTTAATAAAAAAATGGAGCCAGAAAAAGTTGAAATATTAAATGAGGAAGGTATGGCTCAAATTACAATGACTATTACTAAAATTGAATGGAATAAAAAATTTGATAAGGAATATTTTGCATTAAGTTCTAGCATTAAGGATGATTGCTGTGAAGAAAGTAAGTCAACTGGTGAAATACAGGATATCATCTATCCAATGTATTTGCCTATCGGAACAACATTTCAAAATCAAGAGGTTTTAAAAAACCAGAATAAAGAAAGAGTAATATTAACTTTTGGAGGAGATAAGTCATTTATTCTAGTGGAAGAAATGGCAAATCCATCAAATGAATTTGAAATAACATCAGCTTCAGGAGATCTTGTATTTTATGAGACAATATTAGGAGCTTTAACTGACACTTCAGTAAGCTGGACTAAAGATGGTATGGATTATTATATCATAGGGCAGAACTTAACAGAAGAGGAACTTCTTCAAATTGCATCTTCTACTGCAACTGTAGCATTGGTAAAATAGAAAATCTTAATAGCTACACAAAAAAGTCATGTAAACAAAACAGAAAAAAATTCATATTTTTCTGTTTTTTAATTAAAGAAGGCATCAATTATAAGAAAAATCACTTTTTAACATGATATTTTACTTTATTTTCTTTCGTTTATGTAATATAATAATGAAACAAAGGAGGGCATATGGACGCAAAAAGTAAAAAAGCATTATCACTATTAGTATTATCAATGATGATTATTGGCGCAATGGGGTGTAAGGCAAATAAAAACAATAAGGAAATATCAACAGATACAATTTTAATGAAAGCAGAATTTTCAGAAGAAGATATGCATATAGTTTCTAAGGGAGAAACATTAAGAAAAATTTCTAAAAAAAGATATGGCAGTTCAAAATATTGGAGGGAAATTGCCTTATTAAATCAAATAAAAAATCCTGATTTAATAAAAGTAGGTCAAAAACTATATCTACCTGATTTAGCAACTTTATTAAATTACTGTTATGATGTAGAAATATATATAGTTTTAAAAGGTGATACTTTATATGATTTATGTAAAAAGTATTATGGAGATACACGTGTATCAACAATATGTAAATTGGCTACGTATAATAACTTAGAAGACCCAAATATTATAAGAACAGGTCAAAAACTATTATTTCCAAGTAAAGAAGATCTTAATAAAATAAAGACAAATGATTATACTGGATTATATCCAAAAACTGAAGATACTAAAACTGGGGATAAGAAAATGGTATTAAAACCATAAAAAACCAATAATAGATAAGATAGAACAAGTTTTAATAGTTTGTTCTATTTTATTATGAAAATTTGATTAAAAAAATGTTTTGTATATTAAAAACTGCAAAAATAACAAAAATATTGTGGCATAAATTTATTATTTAAAAAGAAAAAAACAAATGATATAATATAATTGAATGGAGAATTAAATATGAATAGTCTTGGAACGATAGTAAGAGGAATAAGAACCCCTATAATAAAAGAGGGAGATAATTTGGTTGAAATTGTAGTTGACTCTGTTATATCATCTTCAAAAAACGAAAAATTCGAGTTAGAAGATAGAGATATAATTGCAGTCACAGAAGCAGTTGTATCTATTAGTTCGGGAAATTATGCGTCATTAGATCAAATTGCTAAGGATGTTAAAAATAAGTTTAATAAAGACCATATAGGAATAGTTTTTCCCATATTTAGTAGAAATAGATTTGCTGTTTGTCTTCAAGCTTTTGCAAGAGCAACCAAAAAATTAACTGTTTTATTAAATTATCCATCTGATGAAGTTGGAAATGATATATTGGATAGAAATAAATTAAAATATTATGATATTAATCCGTTTAGTGATGTTATTTCTGAAGAAGAATATGAAGAAAAGTTTGGTGACTTTAAGCATTCATTTACAGGAGTAAACATAATAGATTTTTATAGAGAAGTTATAAATAAAGAGAATTGTGAAGTAGAATTTATATTAAGTAATAATCCTTTAACAATATTAAATTATACCAAAGATGTAATATGTGCAGATATTCATTCAAGAAAATCTACTAAAAAAGTATTAAAAAATAATGGTGGCAGGACTGTTCTTGGGCTTGATGAGATAATGAATAGAAGTGTAGATGGCAGTGGTTATAATCCCGAATATGGTCTTTTAGGCTCTAACCGGGCAACTGAAGAAAAGGTTAAATTGTTTCCTTACACTGGTGAGAAAATAGTATATGAAATTCAAGAACAAATTTTAAATAAGACTGGTAAAAAAGTAGAAGTGATGGTATATGGCGATGGTGCTTTCAAAGATCCTATTGGGCAAATATGGGAGCTTGCTGACCCAGTAGTGAGTCCGGCTTATACTAAGGGTCTTGAGGGAGGACCTAACGAATTAAAGTTAAAATATCTTTCAGATAATAAATACAAAGGACTTAATGGAGAAGATTTAAATAACGCAATTAGAAAAGAAATAAGAGAAAAAAATAAAAATTTAGTAGGCACAATTGAATCACAGGGAACCACTCCTAGAAGATATGTAGATTTAATTGGTTCTTTATGTGATCTTACTTCTGGTAGTGGAGATAAAGGTACTCCTGTAGTATTAGTACAAAGATACTTCAAAAATTATGCTGATATAGATTAGGATAACTGTAAAGGTTATCTTTTCTTTTGAATTTTTTTGAAACCAAACAATTCCTTTCTTTACTTTTGGGAATTTATTGGGTATAATATGATATATTTTAACGGGGAGATAAAAATCATATGACTATAAATTTAGATCTTGTAATTGAATACGAAGAAAAATTTAAATTAAATAATAAAAAAGGTGATTTTGAATTACCTGAATTCAGTTTTTATAAAGGAGATATCCCTATTATAGTGACAGCGCCACATACAGTAAAAACCATAAACGATAAAGAAGAAGTAAAATTAGAAGAGTTTTATACTGGAGCAACAGCTTTATTATTAAGAGAATTAACAGGGTCTTCAGTATGGGTTAGAAATAATTATCCTCACACATCTTATATTAATCCCACAATGAATATCTATAACGAGTTATATAGATATATTTTAGATAATGACATTCAGTATTTAACTGATATTCATGGGGCATCTAACCCAAATTTAGAAAAGAAGAAAAATATGTTTAGGGTTGCTATAGGTTTTGGTAGAAATCTAGAATTGGTAAATGGTGATGTAAATTTTAAAAATAATATAATAAAAGCTTTTGCAAATAACGGATTATCTGGTAAAATGCCAAAAGAATATGGAGATTTTGATGTTGTCAGATTTAATTCAATGTTTCAAGCAACCTCACCCAAAACAATATCAAGATGTGTCCATGATGTTTGTGAAATACCAACCACTCAATTTGAATGCACAGCTGATTACAGAAAACCCGCTAAAGATTTGGAAAAATATCTTATGCTTCTTTATTCTCTAAAAGAATATATTGAATTAAGCAAAGAATATTTGCATTCAAAGCCTTATATGCCTGTTTTAAAGAAATAATAGTTATTTTTATATTTAAAATTTGTTTATGTTTATTAATAAATTTTTTTAAAATAAGGAAAATGATGGAAATTTTATTTAGCATTTGCTATAATATCTATACAGAAATGGCGATGTAGCTCAGATGGTTAGAGCGCACGGTTCATACCCGTGAGGTCGTGAGTTCGATTCTCACCATCGCTACCAAAATTGGAAATTTAACTGGATAATTCCAGTTTTTTGTTTTAAAGTCGCTTTTA
>CAZBKY010000011.1:0-21470 GCA_964492595.1 uncultured Muribaculaceae bacterium | reverse complement strand
AAATCAGAAATATGGGAGCATAAAGCCCTATGTTATAAGTGTTTGCTCTCCTTTTTATGGGAATATCTTATGCTCATATGTTTGAAAACAAGGTTTTTTTAAAAATATTTACATAACTTTTAAAATAAAATATTTAATACTTGAGGATATTTAAAGTTAAAAAATTAAAATAACTTAAAATATGTTGACTATGCTATTTTCTTTTTGTTTTAAACATGCTATAATTGATTCATAGAGGTGGAAAAATGGAGTTAATTGATATTTTAAAAAAGATAGGTTTTACACCAGAAGAAGGAAAAATAGATTCTTACATTATAAACATTAAAAATTATAGTATTAGAATCGAAATGAAAGATGACAAAATAGATTATGGAAATAAAATTGTTGTTTATAAAGAAGATGCAAAAAATACAAAAATTCCAGAAAACATTGTTCGTTTAGAATGTATAATTAGATTGTTAAGAAAAGGATATAGACCAGAAGATATAGAGTTAGAAAAAACTTACAAATTGGGGCATAAATATAAGGGATATGCCGATATTGTAATTTCTAATAATAAAAAATCTTTTATTATCATCGAATGTAAAAAAGATTTGAATGAACTAGAAAAAGAAAAAGAGAATATGTTAATAGATGGAGGTCAGTTAATTTCTTATTATCAGCAAGATAAAAATGTTGAATTAATGGTTTTATATTCTACAACATTCGAAAATTCTAAATACATAAGTTATGTTTTACCTATTATTGAAGATTTTAGACTAGCCAATAGTGTAGAAGAAATTTTTAATAGATGGAATAAACAATTTAATTTGACTGGTATTTTTGAAGATGAATTTTCAGCATATAATATTTTTTATAAGCCTTTATCACATTCTGATTTAGAAGATTTAACTGAAAGAGACAGTAAAATAATATTTAATCAATTTCAAGAAATCTTAAGACATAATGTAATCTCTGACAAACCAAATGCTTTTAATAAAATGATGAATTTATTTTTATGCAAAATTGTAGATGAATTTGAAACTACAAAAGTGGCTCTTGATTTTCAATGGTTAAAAAATGATACACCGGAATCTTTTATGACTAGATTAAATGATTTATACAAAAAGGGTATGTTGATATATTTTCAGAAAACATTGATTGATTATAGTGAAGAAGATATTTATAGAGCCTCTGGAAATGATCCGAAATTAATTCAAATATTTAACGATTTAAGATTGAAAAAAAATAATGAATTTGCATTTAAAGAAGTGTTTGACAATAAAACTTTTGAGGAAAATACTTTGATTGTTAAAGAAGCTGTTGAATTATTACAAAAAAAGAGAATACGTTATTCATACAAACAACAATTTTTAGGTGATTTTTTTGAATTATTATTAAATACGAGTATTAAGCAGGAAGCAGGACAATTTTTCACTCCAATACCAATCGTTAGATTTATTTTAAGATCATTGCCTGTTATTGAAATAATAAATAATAAAATTAAAAATGGCGATTCAAAGATATTACCTTATACAATTGATTATGCTGCGGGTACAGGACATTTTTTAACAGAAACAATGGATTGGTATGATTATTTAATTAAAAACATTATTAAAAGCAATCCGCTATTAAATGAATATCAAATTGATGATATTAGAAGTTGGTGCGATAATAGAACACAATATAAATGGGCTAATGAATTTGTATACGGAATAGAGAAAGATTATCGCTTGATTAAGAGTGCAAAAGTTAGTTGCTTTTTAAATGGTGATGGAGATGCAGTAATTATTAATGGTGATGGATTAGATAATTTTAGGGATAGTGTTGATTATAAAGGAAAATTAAAAATATGTGATGAACGAAATAGTAAATTGAATGAACAGTTTGATATAGTAGTTGCTAATCCTCCATATTCAGTAAATGCCTTCAAAAATTATTTAAAACAGGGATCGGAATCATTCGAATTGTTTTCACGTTTAACCACAAATAGTTCAGAGATAGAATGTCTATTTATAGAAAGAACATTCCAGTTGTTAAAAGAAGGAGGAGTTGCAGGCATTATTCTTCCTGCAAGTGTATTATCTAACGGAAAAATTTATACAGATACAAGAAATGTTTTACTAAAAAGGTTTGATATAATATCTATCGTATCTCTTGGAGAGAATACATTTATGGAAACTGGAACAAATACAATTATCATGTTTTTAAGAAAAAAGAGTGGCGACAAATTTGATGAAATTAAATTAAAAGTTAAAAATTTATTAAATTCATCAAAAATAACAGATATAACAGTTAATGGAATTGATCATGCAGTAAGTAAATATTTAAAGGATGTTTATAATGAACTGCTTTCCATTGAAGAATATAATGATTTTTTAAAAAATAAAAAAGACATCACCGGAAATGAAATAACAACAAAATACAAAAACTGTAGTATTGATGAAATTTTACAATATGAAATAGAAAAAATGAGTTTATACTTATCGGTTTATAATGGAATAACAATAATCGCTAATACAGGAACAACAAAAGAAGAACAGATAGACTTTTTGGGTTATTTCTTCAGCAAAAGAAGAAAATACGAGGGGATGCATAAAAGAGAAAACAATGAAGGTAAGATGATAACAAAGTTATACGATGATGATAATTTATATGAAGAAACAAAGTTAAATTATTGTATATATAATAACTTTATAGGAAATGAATTTGAAATTGATCCGAATTTATCAAATAATGTTAATACCTACAATTTAAAAGATTTGATAGAATTCGGAAGTATTGGTAAAGACTTCATTTCCAAGATTTCAACGACACCAATAGATAAATTTAAAATCAATTCAAAGTATAGTATAAAAAAACTTGAAGGACTATTAATTGGAGAACCAATTAGTGGTAGTACCCCATCAAAAAACAATGTTAATTATTGGAATAGTGACGAAATTCCATGGGTAACATTGGAAGACTTTAAAGACACTTTGTTTTTAAACTCATCAATTAAATATGTTTCTAAACAAGCTGTAACCGATAGAAAAGTTAGATTAGTTCCTAAGGGTTGTGTTTTAATGAGTTGTACAGCAACATTGGGTAAAATTGCTATTAATAACTTTGAATGTACAACGAATCAACAAATCAATGCCTTAATTTGTGATGAAAAACAAATTTTACCAGAGTATCTTGCTTATTATTTAAGTTCAAGCAAATCACATCTTTATTATGTTACAAATAATTTAGGCGTAAAGCACATTAATTTACAAATTTTAAAAAATTTACAAATCATTGTTCCGCCTATCGAAATTCAAGAGGAAATAATAAAATCTGTAAAAGATGATGTTGAAAATATTGGTATTTTAGATAAAAAGATAATGGAGCGTGAGCAATTAATAAAGCAAACTATATCAGTTAATTTAACAAACAACTATTTAACATTGGAAGAAATTTGTGGAGTAGAAGGTATTAAAATAGGGGGAACTCCTGCGTCATATGAATATAAGTATTACCATAACGGAGATAAATTATGGGTTAAAATTAGCGATTTGAATAATGATGTGGTTTATAATACTACTAAAAAAATTAATGACCTAGGAGTTAAAAATTCTAATGTAAAATTAATAAAAAATGGTTCAACTTTGGTTTCTTTTAAATTATCGATTGGTAAAGTTGCTATTGCTGGTGCTGACTTATATACAAATGAGGCAATAATGGGATTAGATCCATTAAATGAAATTGATAATAAATATTTATTTTATATTTTCAAATATAAATTTGTGGATATGAATGCAGATCAAAAAGCATTTGGGAAATCACTTAACCTTCCACTAATAAAAAAACTTATGATTCCTTATATTCAAACAGATGATACAAAAATTCAATTAATTGAATTTTTGGATAAGTGTGAAGAAGAAATCAAAGGTTATAAAAGACAAATTGAAAAAACAAATATTAAAATTTTAGAAGAATTTGAAAAAAGCTTGATGAAAGTATAATATAGTATTAATTAATTTCAAATCTTTTCATTATATGATAAAATGTAGATATAGAAATTCAAACATCTAAGTTCGTAACTTGCTTTTAAATCGCCCCATTAAGAATTTGTCAAACTCCGTAGATTTATGTCAAATAATAGCGGAGTTTGTGAAAATAAATAATTAAACGATCATTAAATCGAGGTAGTTATCAAAATTAATTTAATAGAGAATTGGTGATTGGTGCAAACTAATGATGTTTGATAAAGAAATTACAATTTATGAGTTTAATCGTATATCTACGTTACAGATTTAAGAGAATACATTTTATGTATGAATTAAGGTGGTACCGCGATAATTCGTCCTTATTGGATTAGATTATTGCGGCTTTTTATTTTAAAGGGGTTCTTTCATAGAGAGTGATTATTATTATCAAAACAATATAAAGAAAAGAAGTATTTTAAAATTTTTATTAAAGTTCATACTATATAAAGGAGATTTGTATGTTAAAAAAAGTAATTCATCCTTTCGAACCAATTTATGACGAGAATTCTAAGATATTATTTGTTGGTTCTGTTGCAAGCACAAAATCAAGAGATTTAGGTTTTCCATATGCAAGTCCTAAAAACAGGTTTTGGCAGGTTTTAGAAATAATATTTGATGAGGAAATAACTGATCATAGAGAGTTTTTATTAAGACATAATATTGCTCTTTGGGATTCAATAAAATCATGTAAAATGATAGGTTCGAGTGATTCCAGCATTAGAAATATAGAGGTAAATGAAATCTGGAAAATAACTGAAAACAGTAATATTAAAAAAGTTTTTACGAACGGGAAAAAAGCATTTGAAGTCTATCAAAAAAATATATATCCTAAAACAAAAATACCTGCAATTTGTTTACCTTCTACAAGTCCTGCTAATGCTTCTAAAAGAATAAAAGGTTTAGTGGAAGATTATAAAATAATATTAAATTATTTATAATAACTGAATTTATGAATAATTTTATCTAAATTTCAAAGATTAATAGAAGGGTGAAGACAATGTCTGATAAATTAAAGCGATATAAAGACAAAAGAAATTTTAAGAAAACTGATGAACCAATAGGAGATATTTATAAATCTTCTAAAAAACTTAGATTTGTTGTTCAGCATCATCTTGCCAGAAAAGATCATTATGATTTTCGTTTAGAATTTAATGGAGTTTTAAAGAGCTGGGCTGTACCAAAAGGTCCTTCTTATAATACAAGTGATAAAAGACTTGCGATTGAAGTTGAGGATCATCCTCTTAATTATAAAAATTTTGAGGGGATAATTCCCCAAGGAGAATATGGTGGCGGAACAGTTATGCTTTGGGATGAGGGTTTATGGGAGCCAATAAACGACCCTAAAAAAGGATTAACCGAGGGATCTTTAAAATTCACTTTAAAAGGCAAAAGACTTAAAGGAAACTGGTCATTAGTTAAAATAAAAGATAATAACTGGCTATTGATTAAAGAAAAAGATGAGTATAGTAAGACAACATCTTATATTGATAAATTTAAAACTAGTATTAAAAGTGGCCTTACAATTGATGAAATAGGAAATAATAATAAAAAAACTTTAATAGGTGAAATAACTATTGAAAAAGTAAAAATTTCAAATCCTGATAAAATAATTTTTGATGATCTTAAAATAACTAAAAAAGATATAGTTTTATATTATCAGAAAATTTATTCAAGAATGTTTCCATTTTTAAAAAATCGGATTATAAGCACTGTTCGTTGTCCAAAAGGAATTGAAGATGAATGCTTTTTTAAAAAACATTTAGGGACTTATAATAAAGGTGTTGAGTTAGTTGATATTCCAAACAAAGAAGGGCAATTAAGTGATTATTACTACATAAAAAATATATCAGGGCTTATTTATGAAGTTCAAATGAATACTATTGAATTTCATATTTGGGGAAGTAATGTGAAAAACTTAGACAAACCAGATATTATGGTTTTTGATTTAGATCCTGATGAAAAAATGAATTTAGAAAGAGTTCGAGAGGGGGTAAGAGATTTAAAAAGTATTTTAGATAATCTTTCTTTGACTTCTTTTTTAAAAACAAGTGGAGGTAAAGGCTACCATGTTGTTATCCCTTTAAAACCCTCAGGTAATTGGGAAGTCTTTAGAGAATTTGCAAAAAACATTGCTGAGATTATGGAAACAAAATGGCCAGAAAAATATGTTTCGAATATTAGAAAAGTAAACAGAAAAAATAAAATATTTATTGACTGGGTTAGAAATACAAAAAGTGCTACAAGTATCGCTCCATATTCATTAAGAATAAAAGATAAAGCTACAGTATCAATGCCGATAAAGTGGAGTGAACTTGATTTAATTGCGCCTGATGGCATTACTATTAAAGATGCTATAAAAAGGCTTAATCGCAAAGATCCATGGGCAAATTTCTTCAAAATTAAACAACAACTTAAAATGAATAAAAACATATAGGCAACAAAATAAAATGCTCTTTTATTTCATATAACAAATAATAAAGGAAAAGGGCGAATTATATGTTAGAGAAAGAATATGAATTCCAAAGAGTTTGAAAATTTTACTAATCAGGACTTTAATTCTTTTTCCAATTGGCTTTTTTCCTTAAATGCTTACGAATTCACTTTAATTGCGACTTTAATAGGATTTATAATTGCACCTACTTTAGGAATAAATCAGCAAAACTCATTAGGAAATTTTTTCGAACTCCTGGGTCAGGTTATTCTTACCATCAATGCACAAAATGTGACATTAAGATCAGAAAAGTCAAAACATTCTACAGTAAAACCATATTTTGAAACTGGAAGTTTAGAAAAAGAAATTTTATTAATTAAACAAGAACTTATAAAATTAAGAAAAGATAGTATGATGAGTGATGATCAATAAAATAATTTAATTTATTATAATACTTCTGTACATACTAATTATGGTGATAAATAGTGGAGTCCATTTGGGAAGAAGATTATAAAAATAAAAAACTGCCGTCTATAAATGAAGATATGACTACTCCTGTTTTAATAATAGGTGGTGGTTTAGCGGGACTTATGTGTGCCTACAATTTTATGAAAAGTGGTATTAACTTTATTTTAGTAGATAGTAAAAAACTGGCAAGAGGAGTTAGTATTAAAACTACAGCTCAAGTGAGTATAGCTCATGATTCTCTTTATTATGAAATATCTAAAAAGTTTGGTAAAAAGAAATCTATTCAATATTTAAAATCTCAAATAGAAGGATTAAATTTAATAAAAGAAATTATAAAAAATGAAAAAATAAAATGTGACTATAAAGAAGAGAGTACTTTGTTATGCGCTAATTCAAAGAAAACTAAAGACATTCTAAACAAACAGTTTGATTTAGTTAAAAATCACATAGACTGTGAGTGGCTATATTATAATAAAGATATAATAGACTATAAAAATGCCATTGAATTTAAAAACCAGTTTATATTTAATCCCGTTAAATATATGATGGGTATTATAGATATTTTAATAAAAAAAGATATGTTTTTATATGAGAACTCTAATGTTACTCAAATTATTAAAAAGCGAAATCATTATGAGGCAATAATTAATAATAAACATACAATAAATGTAGATAAAATAGTTATGGCTTGTCATTATCCTTTTTTAAACCCTGACAATTTATATTTTACAAAAATATATCAAAGCAAATCATATGCAATAGCTTTTAAAACAAATATAAAATTAAAATCAAATTATGTTTCCCTTGATGAACCTTATTATTATATTAGAACATATGATAAATCTACTTTAATAATAGGAGGATGTGATCATTTTACAGGAATAAATAATAATATAAGCAAGTGTTATGAAAATTTGGTAGATAAAATATACGAGATGGATAGAAAGGCGATGATACAAAACAAATGGTTTACAGAAGATTGCATGGTAATAGACTCTCTTCCATTTGTGGGATCATATTCGTGGAGAAACCCAAATATAATTTTGATAACAGGATTTTTAAAATGGGGATTTACAAATGCTCATATTGCTGCAAAAAATGTAACAAATATGATTTTGGGAGATAAATATGATTATTTATATAAAACAAAAAGATGTACTTTACTCAGAGATGTAAAAAGTACATTCAGAATGTTAGCCCATAGTATAAATGGATTAATATTAAGTAAATTATTTATTAAAAAATATAAATTAAATAAAATAAAAATTAATAGTGGTAAAGTAATGAAATTTAAAAATACAAATGTGCTGGTATATAGAGAAAGCGAAAATAAATATATATTTTTAAAGAATAAATGTACTCATATGGGTTGTTCTTTAATATGGAATGATGTAGATAAATTATGGGAGTCAAAGTGTCATGGCTCGATTTTTGATAGATATGGACATGTTGTTTATGGACCCGCTTTAAAAGATTTAGAGAAACTTTATTTTTAATTTTTATCGTTTCTTAATATATAAAAAAATTAATTAAAAAAGACATAACATTTATTTGTTAAGTCTTTTTTAATATTAATTATTGTGTTTATTGTAACTGCTAAATTTATTATTGCCATATTTGTTGTTTCTGCCATTTTCATTTTTTTTGTTCATACGACATTCTTTACATCTAACTGGGTCGTTAGTGAATCCTTTTTCTTCATAGAATTCTTGTTCGCTTACAGTAAATGTAAATTCTTTCCCGCAATCTTTACAGTTAATAACTTTATCCTTCTTCTCCACAATGATACCTCCTTAATTTAAAAATTGTTTACATAAATATTTAAAATTTTCAAAACTGGAAATATCAAAATAATTTATAAACTTTATAAAGTTTATCATATTTTGTTAATTAAATCAATAACTTTTCTTGATTTTGTTATTCTAATAGTAACTTTTTTAACATTTTAAGCCTATAAATTTCTTGTATAAAAAAAGTAATAATAAAAACATTCGTATAATAATATAAAAAGAAGTGCAAAAAAATAAAAATGTAAATAAAGTTAAATAATACTATAAACATAAAGCATATGGACTTGCTTTTTGTGATGAGATTGATATAATTATTTCAATGTGAGGATAAAAAATGATTAAATTAAAAAACGTTTCAAAATTTTATTACAGCAAAGGAGTTGTTGCCTCAGGATTTTCTAAAATTAATTTAGAGCTTAATCTAGGAGAATTCGTAGTAATAACAGGTGAAAGTGGCAGCGGAAAGTCTACTCTTTTAAATGTAATTTCTGGGTTAGATTCTTATGAAGAAGGGGAAATGTATATTAATGGGATGGAAACAAGTCATTATACTGAAAAAGAATTTGAAGAATATAGAAGAAAATATATAGGCAATATATTTCAAAATTTCAATTTGGTAAATAGCTATACTGTTTATCAAAATATAGAGTTGGTTCTACTTATAAATGGTTACAAGAAAAAAGAAGTAAAATCAAAAATATTTGATATTATGAAACAAGTAGAACTTACAAAATATAAAAACACAAAAGTATCAAAACTCTCAGGGGGACAAAAGCAAAGAGTTGCAATAGCTAGAGCTCTGGCTAAAGATACTCCTATAATAGTTGCCGATGAACCTACAGGTAATCTAGATAGCAGAAGTGCAGAGTCTATTATAAAAATACTTTCTGATATTTCTAAAGATAAGTTAGTTATAGTTGTAACGCACAATTATGAGCAGGTAGAAGAATATGCTACCAGAAAAATAAAAATGCACGATGGGAAGATTTTAGAAGATAAGATATTAAAAAAATATAAAGAAGTTAAAAATGCCAAAGAAGCTACTTATAAAAATATAACTTTATTTAATAAAATAAGACTGGGTCTTAGAAATACATTTAACATTATACCTAAATTCCTGCTCCTTTTGCTTGTATATTTATTTGTAAGTGCTTCAGTAATCGCGGAATATTCGACTATTAGAAAACAGGAATACGAAAATGCTTCATATGGATATAATCAATTTTTTATTAATACATCAAACAAAAGAATTGTGATAAATAAACCTGATAAATCATCATTTACAGATGAAGAATATTCTATTATAGAGAATTTAGATAATGTTGATTATATAGTGAAAGATGATTTGTTTTTAGATAGTAGTATTTCTCTTAGTTCTGATAATTTCTATTTTTATGGATATGCCAAATCTTTAGAATTACTTCAAACAAAACTTGATTATGGGAAATTGCCTGAAAATGATTACGAATTAGTAATTGAAACAACTAAAAATGATTATTATGCCAGTGAACAAAAAGATAATGTATTAAAGACAGAATATAAACTTTTAAATAGTGATATATATTCTGAAATACTTGAAAATAAAGTTAAAATAGTAGGAATTATATATACAGAGGTAGAGAATCTTGTTAACTGGAGTCCCAATTTTTATATAAGTGAGAAAGTTTTAGAAGAAATAAGAAAACGCACAAACGAAAACTTCAGTACTGTCAGTTCTATAATAAATAATAACATGTTTACTTCATATGATTATGGATCGATGTATAAGTTGGCTCCCAGCAATAAAGTGCCTAAGGGCAGTATCGTTATAAGTTCTGATATGAATTACATATGCAAGAAATATAACTGTAAAAATTCTTTTGTTAATGTTAAAGTATCCAATATATACTTTACTGATGAACTTAACTTTAAGGTCTCAAATACATATGATAAGAAAACATTCAAAAAATATACCGGTTATTCTGATTTTGATATAAATAACGGGCAGTATTATATAAATAAAGATGATTACTACAATATATATAATAAAGGAGTTTATCAAAGCAGCATCTTTATTAAAGATGAAAAATATGCACAAAATACAGTTGAAAGCCTTAAAGCTCTTGGATATAAAGCCTTATATATAAAAGATGCAGTAGTTAATCCTTATGGAGAAAGCATAATATTCAATAAATTATTTATAACTGTATTTATGGGAGCACTTACTGTTGGATTGTTTTTTGTAGCTTACTTTATAATTAAAATTATACTAAAATCTAGAAACATATATTTTTCAACAATAAGGATACTGGGCTCTAGCAAAAAAACTTCTAATAGCTTATTAAATATAGAACTTTTTACAGTGTTTAATCTAGCGTTTATCACAGTCACAGCATTTATAATTTTAGTTTATAATGACATATTTAATATAAAATATATCAAGAATCTAATAAAATATCTGGAATTTAAAGATTATTTGGTTTTATATATTATATTATTTGTAATTTCATATTTAATCACGAGAAGATATGCTAAAAAATTATTTGCATCATCCGCCATGAATACTTATAGAGAAGAGGTATAGAGCCATGATAAAATTAGAAAACGTTAATAAATATTTCAATAGACACAAGAAAAACCAGATTCATGTTATAAATAATACAAATCTTAAATTAGGTAATAATGGACTCGTAGCTCTTTTAGGTCCTTCTGGAAGTGGGAAGACTACACTTTTAAATGTAATAGGTGGGCTTGATAAGGTAAATAAAGGTAAAATTTATATAAATGATAAACGTATAACTAAAAAATCTGCTTCTAAAATAGATGATATTAGAAATTTAAATATGGGATATATTTTTCAGGATTATCATTTGCTTGACAATATGAGTGTTTTTGACAACATTGCTTTAGTTTTAAAAATGACTAATGTAAAGAATAAAGAAGAAATAAAAAAAAGAGTAAACTATGTGCTTGAAAGTGTTGGAATGTATAGATACAGAAATCGTTTAGCAGGAATGCTATCAGGTGGAGAGAGGCAAAGAGTTGGTATTGCAAGAGCCATAGTTAAAAATCCTTCAATTATTATCGCAGATGAACCTACAGGGAATCTAGACAGCAAAAATACTTTAGAAATAATGAATATAATTAAATCAATATCTAAAGATAAACTTGTTATATTAGTGACCCATGAAAAAGATCTTGCTCATTTTTATGCCTCAAGAATAATTAATCTTAAAGATGGAGTTATAGTAAGTGATGAGGAAAATGATTCTGAGGGAGAATTAGACTATAGAATTGACAATAAAATATATTTAAAAGATATTAAAAAACATACAGAGTTAAAAAAAGATAACATAAAAGTAAATATATATAATGAAACTAAAGAAAATGTTAGTTTAGATATTGTTATAAAAAATGGAAACATATATTTAAAAACAGAAAACAAAGAGAAATTAGAATTAGTTGATGAGAGTTCAAACATAGAATTTATAGATGATTACTATAAAAAAATAAATAAAAGCGAGTATGAAAACTATAATTTTGATATAGAAAAAATAGTCGATAAAAAAATTCCTAAAAAATATACATCAATATATAATCCAATCACATTAATTATAAATGGTTTTAAGAAAGTAATAAATTATCCATTTCTTAAAAAGATGCTGTTGTTGGGATTTTTAGCTTCTGGTGCTTTCATACTTTATTCAATAAGTAATATAAATGGTATATTAAATATCGAAGATGAGAAATTTGTCACTCAAAATAAAAATTATTTGAATTTAATATTAAATAAAATAAATGTTAATGATTATTTAGAATATGAAAAACTGGAAAATATTAACTATATTATGCCGGGAGATTCGTTAGTGACATTTAATTTAAAATATAATGACTATTATCAAACAAGCAGACATTCAGATTATTTAACTGGCTCTTTATCGGGGTTATCTATGATAAAAGAGAGCGATTTAATATATGGTACTATGCCGAGCGAGGATAATGAAATAGTGGTGGATAGGTTTACCATTGAAAAGATGTTTCAAAACAATATGGCAAAACAAGCGGGAGTAATTGAAGTTAAATACCTTGTAGGAAGAGAAATATCAATTGAAAATATGAGTAATTTTAAAATTACTGGTATAACAGATTTAAAAAGCCCAAGTATATATGCTAGTGAAGCGAAATTTATAAATATTTTGGCTAATTCAATTAAATCAGAATATCCTACGTATAGAAAATTCGCAGTGGATGAAGGATATCCTGGCGAGGAAAAGGTTCTTGATTATAATTTATTTAAAAACGATATAAAAATTGTAAAGGGAAACATTCCTAGCGGAGACTACCAGGTTTTAATAAATAACTCAAACAGTGCAACATACAAGATTGGAAAATATCTTGATATAAAGGTAAATGGTAAAAAATTAAAAATTGTTGGATTTTATCAGGACAAACAAAACAGAAACTTATATTTAACAAATCTAAATACAGTAAAATACGATTTAATAACTAAGAGTTCAAATATTGTTGTTTATTCTAAAGATAATGCCTCTATTATAGAATATTTCAGAAGCATGAATATTAATATAGAAGATTCCTATACAAAAGATAGAGCAAATTATATAAATAGTATTAAAGATGCTACAACGATTACCTTGATTATTGCAGGAATAGTATTGCTGATATCACTTGTTGAAATATTTTTAATGGTCAGATCATCGTTCTTGTCTAGAATAAAAGAGATAGGAATATTAAGAGCGACAGGATTAAAGAAAAAAGATATATATAAAATGTTTTTAGGAGAAATCCTAGCAATAACAACTTTGGCAAGTTTTCCTGGATATTTATTAATGGTATATATATTAAAAACTCTTGTGACATTGCCTATGCTTGGAAGTCAGTTTGCACTTAATAAAATGGTTTTAATAGAAGGAATATTACTAATATATTTGTTTAATATCCTGGTGGGTTTATTGCCAGTTTATAATACCCTTAAAAAAACTCCGGCAGCTATATTAAGCAGAACAGATATATAAGAAGCAAAAAAAAGCTTCTTTTTATTTTAATTATGATGAATTTTTGATACAATCATATTAGAATAGGAGAACATATCATGAGTATATTTAAAAATAAAAAAATTACTGATAAGGAGATTGAACTTTTAGATAAATATTTTAGAGCAGTTAATTATTTATCTGTAGGTCAGTTATATTTACTTGATAATCCTTTATTGAAAAGAAAACTGTCAATCAAAGATATAAAACCTAAGGTTGTGGGACACTGGGGGACAGTCCCCGGACAAAATTTTATATATACTCATTTAAATAGAATTATTAAAAAATATAATCTGAATATGATGTATGTATCAGGACCGGGTCATGGCGGTAATGCGATGGTTGCTAATGATTATTTAGATGGAAGTTATACTGAGATATATCCAAACATTACCGAAGATGAAGAGGGTATGAAAAGATTATTTAAACAGTTTAGTTTCCCAGGAGGTATCTCTAGTCATATCGCGCCCGAAACTCCAGGCTCTATAAATGAAGGAGGAGAACTTGGCTATTCTCTGGCTCATTCTTTTGGAGCTGTTCTTGATAATCCGGATCTTATTGTCGCCTGTGTTATTGGAGATGGAGAGGCAGAAACAGGAACTCTTGCTGCTTCATGGCATGGAAATAAATTTTTAAACCCCAAAACCGATGGTGTAGTACTTCCAATTCTTCATTTAAATGGGTATAAAATTGCTAATCCTACTATTATGGGAAGAATGAGTGATAAAGAGTTAAAAATGTTTTTTAATGGTTTAAAATATGAACCTATATTTGTAGAGGGAAGAGAGCCTAAAGTAATGCACAGAAAAATGGCTACTGCGATGGATGAGGTTACCCAAATAATTAATAAAATAAAAAAAGATAAAGAAGTAAAATACTGGCCCATTATAATTCTTAGAACTCCAAAGGGATGGACTGGCCCCAAAGAATATGAAAGCAAAAAAATAGAAAACAGTTTTAGAGCACACCAAATACCAATTCCAGTAAGTGAAGATAATGTTAAACTTATAGAAAAATGGATGAAAAGTTATAAACCCAGTGAACTTTTTGATGAGAATGGAACATTAATTAAAGAAATAAAAGAAATATTACCGCTTGGAAATAAAAGAATGGGGGCAAACCCTAATGCTAATGGAGGACTTTTATTAAAAGACTTAATTATCCCTAGTTTAGATAAATATGAATTTGAAATAGGGAAAAGAGGCTCTATATATTCAAGTGATATGTACAATTTGGGTTTTTATATAAAAGATGTAGTTAAATTAAATGAAGATACTAAAAACTATAGAATATTTGGACCTGATGAAGCCATATCAAATAAATTAAATCAGGTATTTGAAGTGACTAAAAGAAAATGGAATATGAGAACTTTCATGAATGATGAATATATGGCTGAAGATG
The DNA here is from genome assembly GCA_964492595.1 of uncultured Muribaculaceae bacterium. Taxonomy (GTDB): domain Bacteria; phylum Bacillota_I; class Bacilli_A; order RF39; family UBA660; genus CAYNFP01. Next base: position 6,361 of record CAZBKY010000011.1, on the reverse strand, counting down.
GCAGAATAATTGACAGTATATTATCAGAGAATTTATGTGAGGGACTTCTTGAAGGATATTTGCTTACAGGAAGGCATGGTTTCTTTCATAGTTATGAGGCATTTATAAGAATAGTGGATTCAATGACTTCTCAGCATGCTAAATGGTTGAAAGTCACTAAAGAGCTACTATGGAGAAAACCCATATCATCATTAAATTATATATTAACTTCTCATTTATGGCAGCAAGATCATAATGGCTTTACTCATCAGGATCCAGGTTTTTTAAATCATATAGTAACTAAAAAAGCCGATACTGTAAGAATTTATTTGCCATTTGATACCAATACATTAATATCATCTTTTGATCATATTATACAAACTAAAAATTACATAAATGTAATCATCGCATCAAAGCATGAAAGACCTCAGTGGCTAACTATGAAAGAAGCAAAAATTCATTGCGAAAAAGGAATAGATATATTGAATTGGGCCAGCAATGATGAAGGAAGCCCAGATATAATACTTGCTTGTGCTGGAGATACCCCAACTTTAGAAGTTTTGGCGGCTCGTACGATTTTTAAAAATAAATTACCAGAGTTAAAAGTTAGAGTTATAAATATAGTAGATTTATTTAAATTAGAATTAAATAAAGATCATCCTCATGGACTTAAAGATGAAGAATATAACAGTTTATTTCCAGAAAAAGTACCGGTAATATTTAACTTTCATGGATATCCCAGTCTAATACATCAGCTTACATACAAAAGAAATAATCACGAGAATATTCATGTAAAAGGATATAACGAAGAAGGAACCATAACAACTCCTTTTGATATGAGAGTTCAAAATAAAATAGATAGATTTAATGTAGTAATTGATGCGTTAAAATATATTGATATTATGGGTAAAGATGAAGTAATGCTTTGGTGTAAAGAAAAGTTAAATGAACATCACCTTTACATTAAAGAACATGGAACTGATATAGATGAAGTTGCTAACTGGAAGTGGGAGTAATGAGTGTAGTAAGTGATTTAATTAAATTAAGAGATGAAAAATATACAAAATTTTCATCTTCTTTAATTCCAAATATTGATAGTAAAACTATTATAGGAGTAAAAATACCTGTACTTAGAGAATATACTAGGGATATGAAAAATAAAGATAAATTTATGAGAAATTTACCTCATAAATATCATGAAGAAAACTTACTTCATTCATTATTAATAAATAATATTAAAGATATAGAAGAGTTTATAAAAGAAATTAATATATTTTTGCCATTCATAGATAACTGGGCTGTATGTGACATCATTAGAAATAAAATAATTAAAAAGCATCCAGATATTATTTACGAAGAGATAAAAAAATGGATAAAAAGTGATAAAGTATATACAGTCAGATTTGCAGTTGTGACACTGCTTGGCTATTATATAAAAGAAAATTATAAGGAAGAAATATTAAATTTAATTTCTGAAATTAAGATTGATGATTATTATGTAAATATGGCTATTGCTTGGTTTTACAGTTATATGCTGATATTCAGATATGATGAAGTAATCAAACTGTTTGAATCTAAAAAACTAAATAAGTGGATACATAATAAATCAATACAAAAGGCGGTAGAAAGTTATAGAATAGCGAAAGATAAGAAAGACTATTTAAAAACACTGAAAAATTCGGGAACTTTGAACTTTATTTAACCTAAATAAAATTTTCTTTGACAATTAGATAAAAAGTTGTATAATTTATTTATAAATTGTTTCTTTGAAGTGACACAAAGAATGTAAAAACAATAGCTAGTCAGCTTTAATGACATAAAGAGCATAGAAATCTATGAAATAAGGTGGTACCGCGGTAATTCGTCCTTATGAATAGATTTTTTTATTTTATAGGAGGAGAAAGATGAAAAAAATTGATTTTAAAAATTTGAAAGAGTATTTTGGAAAGGAAGTAGAACTGCAGGGGTATGTAGATAATATAAGAGATTTACAATATGTGCAGTTTATCATACTAAGAGATCGTACAGGAAAAGTGCAAATTACAGTTGAAAAAAATGATGACAATAAAGAATTAAATGAAATCGTTTCTGGAATTCCTGCGGAAAGTACACTTAAAGTTGCTGGAAAGCTTTATGAAAATGAAAAGGTAAAACTTAATGGAATGGAAGTGATTCCAACTGAAATTGAAATAACTTCTCTATCTTTTAAAGAATTACCAATTAATATTAAAGATAAAGATAATGCAGAAATAGATACAAGACTGGATAATAGATTTTTAGATTTAAGAAATGAATATAATGCCGCAATATTTAAAGTTCAAAGTGAGTTTGTTAGAGCTATGAGAGAATTTTTATATAATGAAGATTTTATAGAAATTCACAGTCCAAAATTAATAGGAGCGGCCAGTGAAAGTGGGTCAGATGTATTTGAAGTAAAATATTTTGATAAATCCGCCTATTTAGCACAGTCTCCTCAATTTTATAAACAAATGGCGATGTCTGCCGGATTTGAAAGAATATTTGAAGTTGGGCCAGTATTCAGAGCAGAGAATTCTAACACTAATAGACATACAACAGAATTTACAGGATTGGATTTAGAGTTTAGTTATATAGATTCATTTCATGATGTAATGGATATAGAAGAGAGTTTAATAACTTATGCTTTAAAAGAAGTTAGTGATAAATATGGAAACATGATAAAAGAAGTATTTAACAGTGAAGTAATAGTTCCTAAAGATAAATTTCCAAGAATTAAATTAATGGATTTGTATGATGAGTTAGAAAAAAGATATGGTTACAAAATTCCTGATTCTGCTAAGCTGGATTTAACAACTGAAGCAGAGAAGTTATCTTATAAATTTTCAATGGAAGTATATAATTCAGAATTTCTATTTGTGACTGATTATCCTAAAGATAAAAGAGCATTTTACCATATGAGAAAAGATGGTATTCCACAAGGGTATGACTTGATTTGGAGAGGTGTTGAAATAACCACTGGAGCTCAAAGAGAACATCGCTATGATATTTTGAAAAAGCAGGCTCTTGAAAAAGGGTTGGGTAAAGATATAGAATTTTATTTAGAATTCTTTAAATATGGTTGTCCTCCTCATGGTGGGTTTGGTATGGGAGTTGATAGGATGATTATGCTACTTTTAAATTTACCCTCATTAAAAGAAGCAATGTATATATTTAGAGGTCCTAATAGATTAAACCCTTAAAAAAATAAGCACTTAAAATTAAGTGTTTTTATTTTATATTAATTGATTATATATTAAAATTTTTATATAATTAATTTATAGGAAGGTACTTATGATAGATATAAATTTAATAAGAGAAAATAAAGATTTAGTAAAAGAGAATATTAAAAAGAAGTTTCAACTTCATAAATTATCTTTAGTAGATGATATATATGATTTAGATATCAATTTTAGAAAAGTTAAAACAGAAGCGGATAATTTAAGAGGTGAGAAAAATACTCTTAGTGATTCTATTGGCTTTTTAATGAGAGAAAGTAAAAAAGAAGAAGTAGATGATATTAAGCTTAAAATAATTGAAATTAATACCAAGATTATCACTTTAGAAGTAAAGGAAGAAGAGTTAAGTAAAAAGATAAAAGAATTAATGTATCAGATACCAAATATAATTGATGAAAGTGTTCCAATAGGTAAAAATGATACTGAGAATGTTGAACTTGAAAAGTTTGGAGAGCCTTTAATACCGAGTTATGAGATACCATATCATACTGACATACTGGAGAGATTAAATGGTATAGATTTAGATTCTGCTGGTAAGGTATCAGGAAATGGGTTTTATTATTTAACAGGAGATATTGCAAGACTTCATTCAGCTATTCTTACTTATGCCAGAGATTTTATGATTGATAAGGGATTCACTTACTGCATTCCGCCATTTATGATTAAATCTAGTGCTGTTGAAGGTGTTATGTCTCAAACAGAAAAAGAGGCGATGATGTATAAAATAGAAGGTGAAGATTTATATTTGATTGCAACTAGCGAATATTCAATGATTGCTAAATTCATGGGGAAAATCTTAAAAAAAGAAAACTTACCATATACACTTACTTCATATTCTCCTTGTTTTAGAAAAGAAGTAGGAGCTCATGGTATTGAAGAAAGAGGAATTTATAGAGTACATCAATTTGAAAAACAGGAAATGATAGTTATTTGTGAACCAGAAGATAGCATGAAATGGTATAACGAAATGTGTAGTTATTCTGTAGAATTTTTTAGAAGTCTGGATATCCCTGTGCGAACATTAGAATGCTGTAGTGGAGACTTGGCTGATTTAAAAGTAAAAAGTGTAGATATTGAAGCCTGGAGCCCAAGACAGCAAAAATATTTTGAAGTTGGAAGTTGCTCTAATATGGGGGATGCTCAGTCAAGAAGACTAGGCATAAGAGTGGGTGACGATAATGTGAAATATTACCCTCATACCTTAAATAACACAGTCGTGGCACCTCCGCGTATGTTAATAGCATTTTTAGAAAATAATATGAATGAAGATGGAAGTATAAATATTCCAGAGGTTTTACGAAGTTATATGGGAAATAAAAAAGTTATAGGAGGTATAGAAAAATGAATGAAGAATATAAAAAAGAAGAAAGGTTTAAAGATAGACTGAAGAGTCTAATTGATTTATCTGAAGAAGAGAAGGCATCTAAAATGGGAATTGAGATGTATTATCAGGGAGTTCAGTATGCTAATGATGAAGTGCCATGGGAAGAAATAGTCCACATGGGGTTAGATAATGAAGAAGCATTTGTAAGAGGTTATAATGAAACTTTAGAAAAATTAGGAAAGAGTAGATGACTCCCTTTTTCTTTTGAAATAAAAATAAATTAAAAACATATAATTTTCTAGGTGATAAAATTGAAAAAAATATTTCAATATATAGGCATACTTGCTTTAACGGGATTTAGTTTTTACTATGCTGAAAAAGTGGCTCACTTCCTAAATAAAGATGATACTGTAATGAAAAGCATAAATGAATTTGCTCAAAAATATGATAAAGAGTGTGATGAGGGGTATATTACTGATGAAGGGGTAGTTTTAGGGATTAGTGGACTAGTTGTTGATACAGAATTAAGTTACTTTGAAATGAAAGGTGTGGGATTTGATTCTTCTTTGATTGAATATAAAGAAAATCCTTGTATAGTAAGTAAAATAAATAATAGAGATAACTATATAATAAAAGGAAATGGTTCCAAAAAGGCAGTAAGCTTAATAATAAATATAAATAGTGGAAAGAATTTAAGCAAGATAATAGAAATAACAAAGAATAAAAATATAAATGTAAGTTTATTAATGAATAATACATTTTTAGAAAACAATAAAGACTATATTAAAGAATTAATAAATAATAATTATGATATTTTATATAAAGGAAATACAGAGGAGGAATTAAAATCATTTTTAAGTAATATTAATATGATTAAAGATAACAAAGAGGTGTTTTGTGTATATCAGGATAATGATGAGATGCTTAAATATTGTTATAAAAATAATATTAATACTATTAAAACAAAGAGAGTCTATTCATCAAATTATTTATCAAATGTAAAAAATAAACTTGAAAAAGGAGATTTTATTATACTCGAAGAAAGCTCAAATTTAACTACTGAACTGGGAGTAATTATAAATTATATTAAATCAAGAGGACTTAAAGTTATAACTATTACTAAACATTTGTCTAACTAAAAAAATTAATTGAATTGTTAATTAAATTGTGATAATTTAATGTAGTAGAGGTGAATTTAAATGGCAATTCAAGGAAATAAAAAAAATATTGTAAAGTTGATATTAGAACAGGAAATAGAAGAGAAAGATGAAGAGGAATTAATAAATTTAATTGTAGATCAGCCTATCGCGGTAGATATTGATAAAGAGGAAGCTGCTAATATGACTAGAGGAGATAAAATGGCGGACTTTATAGCAGAAAAAGCTGGAAGCTGGACATTTATCATATCTTTCTCAGCATTTTTGTTTGCGTGGGTTATAATAAATGCAATAATTTTAAATAATAAAGGTGCAGATCCATACCCATTCATACTTTTAAATCTTATTTTATCATGTATCGCATCTATGCAGGCACCAATTATTATGATGAGCCAAAATCGTCAAGCCAAAAAAGATAGCCTTAGAAATAAAAATGATTATCATATAGATCTAAAAAGCGAGCTTATATTAGAAGAACTATACTTGAATATGGAAAAAATTCTTCAAAATCAAAAAAAAATACTCAAATATATCGAAGAAGAAGAATTAGAAAAATCAGAAAAAAATCAAAATTACGACAAATAATTTTATTTTTTTACGTTTTCTTTACAAAAATAGTTGATTTTTATACAAACCTTAACTATAAT
>CAZBKY010000010.1:0-22152 GCA_964492595.1 uncultured Muribaculaceae bacterium | reverse complement strand
CTTTGCATCGCACTACTTTTATTATTGGAAATGCTTTTAATTGTATCAAATATATTACCTAATGATAGATAGTTTTTATTACCATTCATTTTAATATAATTCTTTTTCATAGTTTAATTTTAGCAGATTATTGAAGCAATGTCTATTATGCGAATATTCAAAAATATTGAAATCCACAAGCTTTTAGGTAAATATTTTCTCATTTTAAAACTGGCTAATTAAATGTAAATAATACACAAAAATTTATTATTTTTTGTATATTTTATATCAAATCACACTTCTTTTTACACTTTTTTAAGTTTTTTTGTTATAAGATGAATTTTAACTTTATTAAAATACACATTAATTAATTTTTGTGGATATGTTGTGGATGCCGAAATATAGACTTTTTTTTACATAAATCTATATAATTATATTGAAAGGAGTAATATGAAAAAAACATTTAAAAATTACAGATCAACTTTAATACTGCTTGTAGCATTAGTTTTAGGTGCTGTGGCGGGATTGATTTTTAAAGAAAAAATTATATTTTTAAAACCGCTGGGAGACTTATTTCTTAACATGCTTCTTATTATGATTGTACCCCTTATTTTTCTAACTATATCTGCTGCGATTGGAGGAATGGAACAGCCTAAGCGAATTGGAAAAATATTAACATCTATATTTATTATATTGATAATTACCTCTATAATAAGTGTATTAGTTGGTTTGATTAGCACAAACTTTACTAAGCTAATTGATGTTAAAGATGGAGCGAAAATAAGAGAATCTTTAGAAACTGAAACTGATAAAAAAACAGAAGAAAATATAAACTATTTAGAAAAAACTGTTCAAATGATTAGTGTGGATAATTTTGATAAGTTATTATCTCGAGATAATATGATAGCACTTGTAGTATTTTCAATACTAATTGGTATATCAATTAATCTTGCAGGAGAAAAGGGTAAACCTTTTTTAGCTCTCTTGGAAAGTGGAAACTGGGTAATGCAAAAATTTATAAAAATAATTACATATTATGCCCCCATTGGTCTTGGATGCTATTTCGCAACATTAACTGGCACATTTGGAGAAGAAATTGCAGTTGGTTATGGTAAAACTTTCATAATTTATGCAATTACATCAGTATTATTTTACTTTATTATTTATTCTATTTATGCTTTTATTTCTGGCGGCAAAAAAGGATTTGTAAGGTTTTGGAAGAATATTGTTCCAACGACTCTAACAGCTTTAGGTACTTGTTCTTCAGCAGCATCAATTCCAGTAAGTACTACTGCAGCTCAGAATATTGGTGTATCCGATGATATTGCAAATACAACAATTCCACTAGGAACAAATTTTCACAAAGATGGTTCAATTATTGGGAGTGTATTTAAAATAATGTTTCTAGTATACTTATTTGAATCCAATATTTCCATAGGTAAAATTTTTGCAGTCGCATTGCTAGCAACCTTACTTGTTAGTGCTGTCCCAATTGGTGGTGGCACTATATCAGAAATGTTAATAATTACTACACTTGGTTTTCCTATAGCCGCCTTACCAATACTTACTATTGTTGCAACAATAATTGATGCCCCGGCTACTGTATTAAATGCTGTGGGAAATACATCCTGCAGTATGATAGTAGCAAGAATGATAGATGAGAAGAACTGGATGTTAAAATATAAAAGGTAAAATTTCTAAATTTATTTAAGTTATTGGGGTTAACCATAAGCTTTCAAAATTAAAATTCTATATTTAATACATGTATATTTTAAAAAATCACTAGAATTATTTTCAGTGATTTTTTTTATCTACATCAATTGAAGAAACTAAAGAATAATTTATCTAGCATTTTATTATGTTCTCTCTTTCAGGTTCTGTTCCAACATATTCTTTCTTGTCTATACTTTCATATATTAAATCTACTGTATCACAAACATATTTTTATTGTTTATTTATTTAGTTTCTTTGGTTATCGATATATTTTATTGCCTCTATCGCAGCAATTGTTCCATCATTTGTTGCAGTAGTAAGTTGTCTGATTTTCTTATCTCTGCAGTCGCCAGCAGCAAATATTCCTTCAATATTTGTGTGGCAATCATCATCTGATAAGATATATTCATTTTCATTTAACTTTATCAAATTTTTTAAAAATTCATTTTGAGGTATCTGCCCTACAGAAACAAACATACCCCCCACTTTCAATTCCTCTAACTTTTTATCTTTAGAGATAATGATAGCTTCTAATTCATTTTCTCCAATTAATTCTTTAACAACTGTATTATAGATTATTTCAATGTTTTTCTTATCTTTGAGTCTATCTATTAAAACTTTTTCAGCAGTTAAATATTTTAAATTTTGAATAAGATAAACTTTTTTACAAATAATAGATAAAGCCAAGGAATTTACGAGTGCACTATTGCCTCCTCCAATAACCGCAACTGTTTTATCTTTATAAAATGCTCCATCACATGATACACAAAAATGTATTCCATTTCCAATTAACTCTTCTTCTCTGGGTAAACCCAGCAGTCTAAATTTATTACCTGTTGCGATTATTATTGATTTAGATTTATATTCATTATCTTCAGTAATTACTTTTTTCACTTCCCCTTTTTCTATTTTCACTACTTCTTCAAGCTCTATATTTGCCCCAAGATTTATTACTTGGTCATATAAATTATTTGATAACTCACTACCGCTAATACTCATAAATCCAGGATAATTCTCAACCAAAGGAGATGAGGCTATCTGTCCTCCTATACTTTCTTTTTCAAGTATTAATACTTTTTTATTTGCTCTTAGAGCATATATGGCTGCAGTCATACCAGCAGGACCACAGCCGACTATTATAACATCATACATATGCAGCCTGTTTCTTTTTATTTTTAGATTTTTCTTTGTCAATAAATTTTTTTATATTTGACAAATTAACAATATTTTCTATTTCATTATCTTTAAATATTGACAAAGACGGAGCCTGTTTTACCCCTACTTTAATTGTCAAATCAGGATTTTCCTCTGCATTTATCCATTCAAATTCTATTTTTGCTTTTTTCAAAAGTTCTTTTGCCATTTTGCAATTAGGACATGTACTTGTTCCGAATAAAACTATTTTGTTTTTATATTTATCTAATGAAACATCTTCACAAGGCTCAGATGGTAACTCTGAATTTTTTAAATCATATACTTTTCTCATTTTAAATTCTTGAGTTTTACCTGCATTCCAATTTTTAACTGGTCTATAATATCCTGTAATTCTGCTATAAAGTTCAGTCTCTTTGCCACATTTAGGACACTCTTTAACATTTCCGGATATATATCCATGATCATCACAAACAGAATAAGTTGGTGATAATGTATAATATGGTAATTTATAATTTTCAGCTATTTTTCTTACTAATTTTGCAGTACTTTTCCAATCCTTCAATCTTTCGCCTAAAAATGCATGAAATACCGTTCCTGATGTATATAAAGTCTGAAGTTCATCTTGAACATCTAATGCCTCAAATATATCATCAGTAAATCCTACAGGTAGATGTGAACTGTTAGTATAGTAAGGTGTTTCATCTTCCGAAGAAGCAGTTATAATATCTGGATATTTGCTTTTATCATGTTTTGCCAAACGATATGAAGTCGACTCTGCAGGAGTTGCCTCCAAATTATACAAGTCACCATATTCTTCCTGATAATCAGATAATTTTCCTCTCATAAAATTCAAAACATCTTTAGTAAATTCTTGAGATTTTTTATCTGTCAAGTTTTTTCTTAACCATTTTGCATTTAAACAGGCCTCATTCATTCCTACAAGTCCTATTGTTGAAAAATGATTATTAAATGAACCTAAATATTTTTTTGTATATGGATATAATCCTTCTTCCATAAGTTTGGTTAAAACATTTCTTTTTACTTTTAAACTTCTAGCTGCAATGTCCATTGCTTTTTCAAGTATTAAATAAAAATCTTTTTCATCCTTAGCCAAATAACCAATTCTAGGCATATTTATAGTTACAACCCCTATAGATCCAGTAGATTCACCACTTCCAAAGAAACCACCAGATTTTTTTCTTAATTCTCTTAAATCAAGTCTTAATCTACAACACATACTCCTAACATCGCTAGGCTCCATATCACTATTTAAATAATTTGAGAAATATGGTGTGCCATATTTGGCAGTCATTTCAAATAACATTTTATTATTTTCTGTCTCAGACCAATCAAAATCTTTAGTAATTGAATATGTAGGAATTGGATATTGGAATCCTCTTCCATTTGCATCCCCTTCAATCATAACCTCAATATATGCTTTATTAACCGTATCCATTTCTTTTTGACAATCTTTATATTTGAAATCTAATTCTTTGCCGCCAACAAAGACATTTAATTCTGCAAGATCATTTGGAACAGTCCAATCTAAGGTTATATTGGTAAAAGGTGCTTGGGTTCCCCATCTGCTTGGTGTATTAACACCATATACAAATGACTGAATGCATTGTTTTACTTCTTTATATGTTAAATTATCAACTTTAACAAAAGGAGCTAAGTAGGTATCAAATGAGCTGAATGCCTGAGCACCAGCCCATTCATTTTGAAGTATGCCTAAAAAATTTACCATTTGATTGCATAATGTAGATAAATGTTTTGCAGGGGATGATGTGATTTTACCCACTATGCCTCCAAGCCCTTCCATAATCAATTGTTTTAAAGACCATCCAGCACAATATCCTGTTAACATAGATAAATCATGAATATGAAGATCGGCATTTTTGTGAGCATTTTCTATTTCCTCATCATATACTTCACTTAACCAATAGTTAGCCGTAATTGCTCCTGAGTTATTTAATATTAGCCCTCCAACAGAATATGTAACAGTGGAATTCTCTTTTACTCTCCAGTCTGTTACATTTACATAACTATTAACAACATCTTTATAATCGAGCAAAGTAGATTTAATATTACGCATTTTTTCATGCATTTTTCTATACAAAATATATGCTTTAGCAACTTCAATATATCCAGATTTTGACAATACTTCCTCTACACTGTCTTGAATATCCTCAACATTAACTATGTCATCTTTAATTTTAGAATTAAAATTTGCAGTTACCTTTAAAATCAAAAAGTCTATAATATCCTCTGTATAATTTGTGTCCTCTGCTTCGAAAGCTCTTTTAATCGCATCTCCAATTTTACTTAAGTCAAAACTTACTATTTTTCCATCTCTTTTTCTTACTTTATACATTTTTATTTCCTCCTTTATATAAAGTTATATATCTCTAAACAAAATGTTCGGATAAATAATTTTCAATTCTTTTCTTATTTTTTCTAATTCTTCTATACTTAATCCACTTAAATTTTTATTCAAAACCCCATCACTTTTTATAAAGTTTTGCAAATAATATTTTGATTTTTTATTAAACATTTTGCAAATTTCTTTTATATCTTCAATATTGTGATAACCTTTAACTAGTGTTGTTCTAAATTCATAGTCAATTTTACTTTCTTCTATTATTTTTATACTTTTTTTTATATTCTCGATTGAGACCCTTTTCCCTGAAGTAATATCATATTTGTCGAAAGTGCTTTTTATATCCATCGCAACATAATCTATTAAACCTGCCTCAATTAGTTTCTTTAGTTTTTCACTATCACTTCCATTTGTATCAATCTTTACTTTATAACCCAAAGATTTAACTTTAGAAATAAACCTGCTTATATCTTTTTGAAGTAATGGTTCTCCTCCTGTTATAGAAACTCCTTCAATCACTCCCTTTCTTTTCTCTAAATAATCAAATATTTCATCTTCAGAGATAGTTCCTTTTTTATTAACATCTATTAAATCAGCATTGTGACAAAACGGACATTTGAAATTGCATCCTTGAGTAAATATAATACACGCTACTTTTTGGGGGTAATCGAGTAATGTTAATTTTTGAAAACCACTTATATTCATTATTCGCTCTTCCCAATGGTAAATTTGAAGAACCCTATATCTCTTTCTATCATTAAATTAATAATTTCTATTATTTTTTTACTGCTATAATTTTTTGAAATACTTATAACTTTATAATATCCTCCATTTGAATGCTTCTCTATTTTGCTTTCAAGTTTTAATCTCTCATTAATAGGAATATCCAAATTGTTAAACACTCTGTAAAGTGGCATATACGTTTCTTCATTATTAATATTTTTTATACTTCCATATATGGATAAGTCTATAGATTTAAAATATTTTAACACTTCTGTTTCATAACTTTGAGATAAAGTAAAATTTAATTTATTTTCTGTTAAAAACTCATCGCATTTATCTTTCATATATTTAATTATATCTAAGCCGAGTTTCAAATCCTCTATTGTAGTTTCGTTTGGTAATTTATTATTCATTATATGTATGCATTCAATCAATCCTGAATATCCTATATTTAATGTTCCATTTTTTATGATTTTTTTAATTTTCTGATTGTCATCAACCTTATCATTTTCTAAAAGTATATTATTTGAAAAAAGGTATTTAAAATCTTTTTTAGATTTATTTGATATATATTCAAAAGTTTCTTTCAATTCGTTTTTGACAAAATCCATAGTTGAAGAAAGTTCTTTATAAAAGTCTTTAATATTTTTATTTTTTAAAGCTATTCTAGCCAAATTTATAGATGTTTCAGCTACTATCATTCTTCCTGTTGATGTCTGATTTTTTGAGGAAACATCTTCTAATATCCTCTTTCCATCAGAGAAATATTCAACCTCAGTTTTATAATTGTTTATAGTTTTATATTTTTTATTAAATGATGCATTAATATTAGAAAATGCTATATTTTTATTAAGCAATAATAATTTACTAATCATACTCAACATAGAATTGTTTTTAATATTTTTTATTTTGTATATTGTAGCTACACTATTTAATCTAGGTAATTTTTCTATCGTTTTGAAATATGTTTCACATATAAATATTCCTTCTTTTGAATCATTTGTCCCAAGACTTATAGAGTAACCATATTCATTATTCAATTGAAATTCACATGTATTTAAACAGTTTAAGAATTTATTTATTTTTGATTCAAGTGATTTTTTTAACTCAATAAAGGATGAGTTATAAGCATTTTCAAATATCTGTCTCACCTTACTGCTATAAATATATTTTTTAAATATATCGATTGAAACATATATTGTATTTAATTTATTTATAATACTGTTTATAGGATTTAAATTTATATATTTATTAAATCCATCAAGTTCTATAAAAGATGAAAGATTTTTTTTAAATATATTTTTAAATTCATATATTATCCAAGGCTCTAAAATATAATCAAAAGCTGGAAATGAGTGTTCTTTATGCTGCTCTTTTTTTATGTTAAGAAGAATATTCAATATTTTTTCAAAGAAATTATCATAGTCATTTATGTTAGAAAAATCTAAATGAGTTGAAGAAGTTGTACCAAATACATAATATTTTAAATCATGAATGTAAATACTCCCCTCATCATGACTTCTTACATACCTGGAATCTATTAAATAAGATTTTGAAAATTCCTCTGATATTGTTTTTCCAAAATTAAGCATAAGCTCTGAGGGACTACTGTTTTCATTTTCAATTGCTAAAACTAACTTTTCTGTTGCTTTTGTAAACTTATGTTGTTGCTTTTTATCTAATACTTCTCTAAATGCTTTTCTTTTTTCCCTATAATTATTAAATGAATTATAAACCTCAGAATACTTTTCTTCTTTTAAAATATTCTCTATAACATCCTGGATATCTTCAACATTTATTGTTTTTCTGTCTATATAATTATTTTCAATATATTTTAAAACATTGTTATAAGTTTTATTTACAGAATCTTCATCTGAATTTAAATAAACGCTATCAAATGCTTTTTTTATTGCAATGGCAATCTTATTCCCATTAAAAGGAACTCTTTGTCCACTTCTTTTAACTACAACCAATTCATTAAATATGTTATCTTTCATAAACTTCTTCCTAATCTTAATCTGATTATATATTAGAGCATATAAAAAAGCAATGTTTTTTTGATTGATTTTTAAAACTTTTCAAAATTTTACATTTTTTGAAATGGAATTTTTGTGACAAAAAAACATTGTTACTTTTTTCTTTTTGTGGCAATGCTTGATTTTATAAATGCCTCAAATAAAGGATGTGGTTTAGTTGGTCGGCTTTTAAATTCAGGATGAAACTGACAAGCTATAAAATGTTTTAAATTTGGTAATTCAATTATTTCGACTAAATCAGATTTTTCATTAATTCCCGAAAACAACATTCCTTTTTTTTCTAAAATCTCTTTATATTTATTATTAAATTCATATCTGTGCCTGTGTCTTTCATATATTGTTTCTTGTCCATAATTTTTATAGGCTAAAGAACCTTTTTTTAATTTACAGTCATAATTTCCAAGCCTTAGAGTGCCTCCCATGTTTATTACTGATTTTTGATCTGTCATTAAATCAATTATAGGATTTTCACAAAGAGGATTAAACTCAGTTGAGTTCGCATCCTCAATACCGCACACATTTCTGGCAAACTCTATTACTGCAAGCTGCATGCCAAGACATAGTCCCAAATATGGCACATCATTTTCTCTGGCATATTTTATTGATTTTATTTTGCCTTCTATTCCTCTGCCACCAAATCCCCCAGGTACTATTATTCCTTTAGAATTTTTAAATATTTTTTTAAAATTTGAGTTGGGATTTTCCAAACTTTCTGAATCAATCCAGTTAATATTAATTTTAGTATTATATTTATAGCCCGCATGATATAAAGATTCTTTAACAGAGATGTATGCATCATGAAGTTCCACGTATTTTCCAACTAAAGCAATTTCAATTTCATTATTCAAATTGTCAACTGTTTTTATTAAATCTTTCCAGTAATTTAATTTAGCTTTTCTTACTGGTAATTTAAACTGCATTAAAATTCTTTCATCAATTTTTTGATTGTAAAAATTTATTGGTATTTGATATATATTTTCAACATCAACTGCATCTATAATGTTTTCAATCTGTATAGAACAGAATAAAGATAATTTTTCTTTAATGGAAGGCGAAGTTTTAAAAGGGGTTCTACATACTAATCCATCAGGTCTTATACCCATATTTCGTAAATCTTTAATGCTATTTTGAGTGGGTTTTGTTTTAAGTTCATTTGAACCAAAAATATAAGGAATTAAAGTTGTATGAATAAAGAAAGTATTCTCTCTTCCAAGCTCATATTGAATTTGTCTTAAAGCTTCAATAAAAGCTTCAGACTCAATATCACCAACAGTTCCTCCTATTTCTGTAATCACTATCTCGGCTCCCGAAGATCTTCCCGCTTCATAGACTTTATTCTTAATTTCATTTGTGACATGAGGAATCATTTGAACTGTAGCACCTAAAAAGTCCCCTTTTCTCTCTTTTTCTATAACAGATGCAAAAATTTTACCACTTGTTATATTTGAAGTATAATTCAGTTCCTCATCAATAAATCTTTCATAATGTCCTAAATCTAAATCTGTTTCGCTACCATCTTGAGTAACATACACCTCACCATGCTGAATAGGATTCATAGTACCGGGATCAACATTTATGTATGGATCAAATTTCTGCATAAAAACTTTGTAACCTCTAGATTTAAGAAGTAATGCAACACTTGAAGCTGTAATGCCCTTTCCCAAACCTGAAACCACACCGCCTGTTACAAAAACATACTTTGTCATAAATAAAAAACACCTCACTTACGAGATGCCTAACGGCTCTATTTTATTATATATTTTTTATAAAAAATAAACAATACTTTTTACAAAATATTGCTTATAAAATTTTACTTGTTCCGATTTTCTTGAAAATTTATAAACAC
Source organism: uncultured Muribaculaceae bacterium (assembly GCA_964492595.1). Taxonomy (GTDB): domain Bacteria; phylum Bacillota_I; class Bacilli_A; order RF39; family UBA660; genus CAYNFP01. The sequence continues at coordinate 12,320 of CAZBKY010000010.1, read as the reverse complement.
ACTGTTCTTTGTTGTCCTTATTTCTAGTCAATATCGCTTTCCCATTTCCCATATATTCCACATGGAAGTACTAAATCATCTCTTTTAACAGGTAATCCTATCTCTCCAGACTCGATTTTCCCATGTGGGTATTTTTTTAACATTGTTGTTTTTAATATATTATCTAAAACAGTACTTGATATTCCCGCTGTATAAGAATTTATTAAAAAGAATAGGGGTTTATCGCTTAATATTTTTATGCAGGATTCTATCAATGTATATAAATTTTTATCAAATTTCCACATTTCTCCATTAGGTCCCCTTCCATAGCTTGGAGGATCCATTATAATAGCATCGTATTTTACTTTTCTCCTGGCTTCTCTTTCTACAAATTTTAGGCAGTCATCTACTATAAATCTTATTTTATTATTTTCTAATTTGCATAATTTCATATTTTCTTTAGCCCACTGTGTCATTCCCTTAGAAGCATCAACTTGAGTGACATCAGCCCCTACAGAAGAACACGCCATAGTTGCAGCTCCAGTATAGGCAAATAAATTTAACACTTTTACTCCTCTATTTGCTTTTAAAATTTTATCCATCATAAAATCCCAATTTGCAGCCTGCTCAGGAAACAATCCAGTATGTTTAAAATTAGTTGGCATTATCTTAAAAGTTAAATGTTTATAGCTGATAGTCCAAAAAGATGGGAGTTTTTTAGAAAATTTCCATTCTCCACCGCCCTCTTTACTTCTGTAATAATAAGCATCAACATTTTTCCATTCCTCATAATTAGAGACATCCCACATAGCCTGGGGATCGGGTCTTCTAAGAATGATACCATTCCAACTTTCCAGTTTTTCCCCGCCTCCGGCATCCAGACAGATATACTCTTTCCATTGTGAACTTACTTTCATATTATTAACCTTTCCAAGATTAGATATCTACAAATTCGGAATTATATTCCGAATTTGTAGATAAACTATATTACTATATTAACTAATTTATCTTTTATAGGAATTATCTTTTTGATTTCTTTATCCTGCAAATAATTTTTAACACTATTTATTTCCAAGGCTATATCTTTTAATTTCTCTGGGTCTGTTCCTTTATTACAAATTACTCTTCCTCTGATTTTCCCATTCACTTGAACGACCAATTCAAATTCATCTTCTGTAGTTTTACTCTCATCATAAATAGGCCATTTCACACCGCACAAAGGTCCTTCAAATTTTTGATTTTCATTTATCTCTTCTGTTATATGAGGTGCGATTGGGTTTAATAATGTAATAAATACTTTTAAATCCCCTTTGGTTATATCATCTTTAGACTCATAATCATTTAGTAATGTCATTAATGCAGAAACCGCTGTATTAAATTTAAGATTCTCTAAATCATAACTGACTTTTTTAATTGTTTTATTTATACGTACTTCCAACTCTTTAGAGTAATCATAAACATCTATTACTTTATCCTGAATTCTCCATAGTCTATCTAAAAATCTTTTACATCCTTTTAAGCCATTAGAGTTCCATGCAGTATCCATTTCATAGTCTCCTATAAATAATTCATAAGTACGCAAGGCATCTGCTCCATATTCTTCTATAATATCATTTGGATTTATACCATTGCCTTTTGATTTACTTATTTTTGAGCCATCTTCTCCCAAAATCATTCCATGAGAAGTTCTTTTTAAGAAAGGCTCTGGAGTTGGTACTAAACCTATATCATACAAGAAATGATGCCAAAAACGAGCATAGAATAAATGTCTTGTAGCATGTTCCATCCCTCCATTATACCAGTCAACCATTCCCCAGTATTTCATTGCATCCATTCCTGCAAATTCTTTATCATTGTTGGGATCCATATATCTTAACCAATACCATGAAGAGCCAGCCCAGTTTGGCATTGTATCTGTTTCACGTTTGGCAGGATGTCCACATTTAGGACAAGGTACAGTATACCACTGTGGCATATTTGCCAATGGACTTTCCCCATTATCAGTCGGTTCATATTCGGCTACATCAGGAAGCAATACTGGTAAATCTTTTTCAGGGACTGCAACCCACCCGCACTTTTTACAATAAATCATGGGAATTGGTTCTCCCCAAAATCTTTGTCTTGAAAATACCCAGTCCTGCAAACGATAATTTACAGTTCTTTTGCCTAAATTATTACTTTCCAAATAATTAATAATTTTATCAATTGATTCTTTTTTGTTATCTATACCATTTAAAATATCGGAATTTATCATAATTCCATCCCCAGTATGAGGCTGTTTATCAACATCGGGATTTTTGATTACAGGAATTATATCAATATTAAATTTCTTGGCAAAATCATAATCTCTTTCATCATGTGCAGGAACTGCCATTATTGCTCCAGTTCCATAATTCATCATTACATAATCAGATACGTAAACTGGTATAGCTTTTTTATTAACAGGATTTAAAATCTTTATTCCTTTTAATTCGACTCCTGTTTTATTTTTAGTTAATTCAACTCTTTCAAATTCTGATTTTTTATTTGCTTCATTTTTGTAATTTATAATTTCTTCATAGTTTTCAATTTTATCTTTAAGATTTTCAATTAAAGGATGTTCTGGTGCTATTACCATAAATGTAACCCCATATATGGTATCAGGCCTTGTTGTGAATACTTTTAATTTTTCATCAGTATTTTCAATATGAAAATCTATCTCAGCCCCTTCGCTTTTTCCAATCCAGTTAATCTGAGCGGTTTTTACTCTTTCAACAAATTCTGTATCTTTTAATCCATCAAGCAATTTATCTGCATAAGAAGATATTCTTAACATCCACTGCTCTTTTTCTTTTTGGATAACTTCTCCTCCGCAACGTTCACATTTGCCATGCTCCACATCTTCATTAGATAATCCGACTTTACAAGAAGTACACCAATTAATTGATTTGTTTGCTTTATATGCAAGTCCATGTTCGTAAAATTTTAGAAACTGCCATTGAGTCCATTTATAGTAAGAGGGATCTGATGTTGTCACTTCCCTATCCCAGTCAAAAGACAACCCTAAATTCTGACATTGATTCTTAAATATTTCAATATTTCTTTTCACAGCCTCTTTAGGATGTATATGATTTTTAATGGCATAGTTTTCAGCTGGCAAACCAAAAGAATCCCATCCCATTGGGAATAATACATTATATCCTTCCATTCTTCTTTTGCGAGCAACAGAGTCCAGTGCTGTATAACTTCTTGGATGTCCTATGTGAAGCCCTGTCCCTGAAGGATAAGGAAACTCTATCAATACATAATATTTTGGCTTATCTCCGCCATTAAAAGCCTTAAAGTTTTTATTTTCATTCCAGTAAGTCTGCCATTTTTTTTCTATTTTTTCATGATTATACATATAAAATCACTTCCTTAATTAATTTGTTGTTTATATAAAGAATTATAATACATATAAGGGTTTTTATCAAATTATTTGCTCACGAATATATTTAAATATTTAATCAATAAAATAATGCAGTTGTTTATAATATTTATAAAGTTTATATGAAGTCGAAAAAAAACCAAAAAAACAAAAGTTTTTAGAGTGCAGACAGAAAAACTTTTTTGTCTAACTGTAAATAATAACAAAACTTTACAATTTTCTTCATTTTTTTTATTTTAGGTATTGACATTTTAAAAAAGGTGTAGTATTGTTAAATTATCCTAGATGCTAACATTATATAATATATTTGATATTACAGTATCAAGTTAAAAATAATTTAAAGCTAGAACTAATTAAATATTGATTTATATTCAAAAATATACAATTAATATTAATAACTCATTATCTAATAGGATACTTACAAGAAAAGTAAGTGAGAGAGATAACTCATAATAATGAGATAATGCAAGCTAAATCGGTAATATTTAGTGTTGAAGTTTTAATAGAATATCTAATATTTAATTTAATTATTAAATATATATAGGGAATATATTAAAACTATATACAGCAATTATATTAGTTAAAACTCAGTATTTATGTAATTTTATTACCAAAATTACTATCATTACTTTGAAAAAAAGAATCAAATATAAAAATGTTGATTCTTTTTTTGTCTTCTACTTATTATTACTTATCATTTTCTTTTTAAATATAAGGGATGATATTACAAAAATTAATATTATATAGAATGTTAGAATTAATAAGGGTAAGATAAAATTATCTTCATTATTATTAAGCATCATCCTTGTTAAATCAACAGTATGACTAAAAGGCAATATTTCACAAATTATTTTATATGTTTTGCCGGCCATATCTGTAGAAAACCAGATCCCGCTTGTAAAAGCAACTATTTGGATTACTATTGATCCAAGTCCGGGAGCTGCCTTATCGCTGGTGATGCTTCCTATAAGAATTCCCATTGATACAAAAAGTACAGACATGGGAATTAGTATTAAGACAGTTAAGATTGTATTCATCCCAAAAGTTAAGCCAAAGAATATAGCCGTTATAAAAAATATTATACTTTGTAATATAGCTATAGGAATTATTGATATAACATAGCCAAAAATATATTCCATAGGTCTCATTGGGGAAGCATATAATCTTGTCAAAAGAGAACTGCATCTGTCTTTGGCAACTAGGCTGGCTGTAAATAACGAAATAAATGAGTAGCTGAATATTATAATGCTTGGCGTAAAGTTTTCTATTGAATATATCTCTCCTGGGATATTAAACTGCTGAAATATTATCAGTAAGAATAAAGGCAGGATTATACAGAAAACAACACTTTCAGGATCTCTTATTAATTCTTTAAAATTTCTTTTAGCAAAATTTATTATTCTCATTATAATTCGCCTCCAGAAACAATTTTTACAAAAGCATCTTCAAAATTTTTAACTTTATATTTTTTTATTAAATATTCGCTTGTTCCAATTTCCAATAATTTTCCATTATCCATAACAGCTATTCTATCAGATAGCATTTGTGCTTCTTCCATATAATGAGTTGTTAACACTATTGTTGTTTTATTCTTTAATCCTTCTATTATTTTCCAAAGCTCTCTTCGAGCAAGAACGTCAAGTCCCAATGTAGGTTCATCCAAAAATAATATTTGAGGCTCATTAATTAAAGCCATTGCGATAGATAATCTTCTTTGCCATCCTCCGCTTAATGTTTTTGCTTTTTTCTTTAAAATGCCACTCAACTTAAAATCTTTAATAAGCTCAGTTATTTTTTCTTCTCTACTAGAAATATTATATACTCCAGCCAAGAATTCTAAATTTTCTCTAACAGTTAAATTTGGTGCGATTGCGGTTTCCTGAGGAGATATATTAATAATATTTTTAACTTCATTAGGATTTTTTAAAATACTATTCTTTAAAATTAAAGCATCTCCACTGGTTGGCTCAGTTATGCAGCATAACATTTTTATAGTAGTTGTTTTACCTGCTCCATTTACTCCCAGCAAAGATAACAGCTCACCTTTCTTGATTTCCAAATTAAGATCTTTTACTGCTTCAACATCTTTATATTTTTTATTAAGATTTTTTATTTCTATAGCATTCATATTTCCTCCATAGTAAAAATATATTAGATTGTCACTTCTATTATAATATATTTTTCTTTTAAATAACATCAGTTAAGTTTTCTTTGATTTTTTTGTTATTTGAAACTATTATCAAATCAGTTGTTAAGAGCAGAGTTGCAATACTTGCTGCAGTTTTTAAACTTTCAATCAAAACTTTGGTGGAATCGATTATTCCAGATACAAACATATCAACATATTTATTATTTAGTGCATCAAATCCTATATCCTTATTTTTATTTTTTAATTCTTTAAATATATATTCTGAGTCCATATTGGAATTTTTCAATATTTGAGTAATTGGCATTTTTAAAGCTTTACATAATATTTCATTTCCCATACTTCCACTTTTTAAATCCTTACTTATATTATAGAAAGCCAAACCTCCGCCCGGAGAGTATCCATATTTTAAAGCAATTTTAGAGGCTCCAAGGGCATCTTCAATTCTCATTTTATTAAGTATCATTTCACTTCTCGTTTTAGCTCCCACTTTTATTACAGCTATTCCTTTTGATAAATTAGCCAGTCTTGTTTCAAGTATATCTTTATCAAATTCATTATCTTCTTCTTTTATTAATTTTTTTATATAACATACTCTTTCATCAATGTTTTTATTTTCTGCATATATTATTGTGTTTTCCAAGGTTACTCTAATATTTTTTGAACTTCCTAAATCACTCATTTTTATTTCTTCCAATTTATTTCCATATTTAGAAGAAATGAATTTCGCTTCAGTATAAATAGCTATATCTTCTAATATATCACTTTTTTTCTCAGAATAATTAGGTGCACTTATAGCGCATATATTCATTATATTATTTGTTTTTTTAATACTGATATCCTCTATAACATCTTCATCAAACGACTCGGCAATAATTACCAGGTTTCTATTATTAGAATAAACAGCATTTATTATATTGTTTATCTCATCAATAGAATTTATTTTATAATCAGCAACTAAAATTAAGGGATTATTTATTAACTCATCTTTTTTTCTATCCTTAATCATAAATGAGGAAACCACTCCTGTATCTAAAAACATCCCGTTAATTACTTCAAGTTCATTAAATTCTTTTTTGGATTCCTCTACAAGAATCTTCCCGTTTTCTCCGATAGAAGAAAAAGCATTCATTATCAGATTTCCCACCTCTTTATTTCCAGAAGAAGTGTCAGCTATTTTCCCTATGCTCTCTATAGATGCCTCCTTGGAATTAATTATTAACTTATTGCATATTAAAGCGACTGACTTATCTATTTCTTCTTTAATTTTAAAAGGACTTATTCCTTTTTTTAAATATTCAAGGCCTTCCATATAAATGGATTTTAATAATACTAATGATGTTGTAGTTCCATCTCCAACCAAATCACATGTTTTTATTGATGTTTCTTTTATTATTTTAGCTACAACTTCTTCCTCTTTATTAAATTCAAGATTTTTTGAGATAGTAACTCCATCATTTGTTATAAAAGGTTCACAGTAATCTGTATCAATAATAGCATTTCTTCCTTTAGGTCCTAAAGTTAGGGCAACACTATCACATAATTTAACAACAACTTCTCTAATTAAATTTACCGCATCATCTCCAATAATTATCTCTTTATTATCCATTATCACTCACCTCATTCATATATTTCCAATATTTTTTAGGCATAAAGTTTCTTTGACATCTTAAATTTTTTCTTTCTTTAATGTTTATACTTTTAATAAATTCTTTCCATAAACTCTGATAATTATGTTCATTTAAATTCCCCTTTACATCATTTAAATTTATATCAGAAGTATCAATTATTTTAACTTTGTTTCCATTATAAAAAGCCCCTTTTTTTCTTTTAACATCTATTATTATCCATTTTTCATTTTTAAGTCTTTTCTTAAAATGAGGTATAATTAGTTCCAAAACATCATTGTCAGGTTCAAACTCTGAATATAAAACATCATTATTTACAGTTTTAAATCTAATAAACCCTTTTAATCTGTGAGCTTCTCTTTTAACTGCGTTACAGTATTTTTGAACTTTAATAACACAATTTAAATTTCTGAGAGTGTTTATTTTATATCCATATTTAAATCCATTTATTAAATAGTATAAAATACTTATTTCTGAATCATTTTTATTAGACAAAAATGCATTATAGACATTATATAAACTTAAATCTGATATATTTTTAGAAATCATCTTAAATATTTTATTAGATTTATTGTATTCAGTTTTAATATATTCATAATCTTCAAATAAACTGGTCTTATAACTTCTTTCTTTTATAATATTTAATGGAAGCTTATTTTCTTCAAGACATTTATAAACTATTGTCAAGAGCCCTTCCAAACTTCCATCATAAATATATACTTTGTTTGTTTTTTTCATTTTAATCTCCTCCAAACAAGTTCAACTGTTTAAATACATTTTTTCTTTCTATCAGTTCACTTTCTATAAATGACTTATTAAATAAATTGCTTTTAGTATAGTAAACTCCATCACATAAAATAAAATATTTTGATCTTTTTAAAACTACACCTAACTTTTTCAAAACTTCAAAATCTATTTTAACATTTTTTCTTGTGCTTATTATTTTTTTAGCGCTTAACACCCCTATGCCCGGAACTTTTAATAAGGAATAATAATCTGCCTTGTTTACTTCTATTGGATACATATCCATATGCCTTAAAGCCCAGTCTACCTTAGGATCTAAAAATAAATTAAAATTTTAATTTTCTGCATCAAGTAAATCACTTACCTTAAAACCATAAAATCTAAGAAGCCAGTCTGCCTGATATAGTCTGTTTTCTCTTTTAAGCGGAATAACTTCATTTATTGAAGGAAGCATACTATCATTATTTACAGGTGTATAAGCTGAATAATATACTCTTTTTAATTTATTGGTATCATACATATTCTCTGATAAGGTTAAAATATTGTAATCACTATCCGGGGAAGCTCCAATAATAAGCTGAGTTGTTTGGCCCGCGGGTACAAATCCTTTAGTTTTAGTTTCACTGATATAATTTATTGTCTCTTTTATCTTATCTTCTTTTTTATCGGGTGCTAAAAGCTGCAGACTTTTTGATGAGGGAAGTTCTATATTTGTGCTCATTCTATCAACAAGAAAACCAAGTTTTTTAATAAGGTTTGTATCTGCGCCAGGTATAGCTTTGGCATGTATATATCCATTAAATTTATATTTATTTCTAAGAAGACTTACTGTTTCCATTAATAACTCCATAGTATAATCTGGACTTTTTATTATTGCAGAACTCAAAAATAACCCTTCTATATAATTTCTTTTATAAAAATTAATGGTAATATTGGCAATCTCTTCTGGAGTGAATATAGCTCTTTGTATGTCATTTGTCTTTCTGTTAATACAATATTTACAGTCATAAATACAAGAATTTGTAAGTAATATTTTTAAAAGTGAAACACATCTTCCATCAGAAGTGAAACTATGACATATTCCACTATAGGCTGCATTCCCTATTCCCGTATTATTGTTTTCTCTTTTAGATCCACTTGAACTGCATGACACATCATATTTAGCTGCTGCCGATAAAATTTCTAATTTTTTTTGAAGTTCCATAATATTACCCACCAAAAATATTTTATCACTTAAAAACAATAAAAGCAAACAAATGTTTTTATATGTTGTAAATAAAAACTTAAATTTTTGTTTAAGTTAATTTTATTATAATTTATAATTTCAATACTCTTTCCAAGTCTTTAAATTCTGTAATAACAGCTGTTCCTAAATCATATAATCTTTGAGCCTTATCATAATAATCTATTAATACTGTGTTTATTCCATACAAACTTGCTTTTATATCAGTTGATGAGTCTCCAATGACCAACGCTTCTTCAGGTAATACATTATAATATTCTAATATTTTGAAAAAATGCTCTTTTCGAGGTTTGGAAAATAAGGTTTCTGGTGTGTACATTTTATCAAAGTATTTGTTTAAATCAAATTTATCCAGCTTTCTTCTTTGAGCAGATTCAAACCAGTTAGTTGCGAGTGTCATAGGATAATTTGCACTTAGTTTATGTAAAACTTTTGGAACATCATGCATAGCGTGAGTAAACTCCACTTCAAGAAAAATCATTAATTCCCAAAATTCTCTTGAACTTATTTCATATTCTTTAAATAGAGGGTAATGACTCTCCCACAATAAAGCTAAATTCTCTAAACTAAAACACAATTCGTATTCATTTTTCGTTAATAAATCTGCAACAGTTTTTCCTTGCATTTTAAATAACTCTTCATTGTACACTATACCGCAGGATTTAAAAGCTTTCTTTACCAATTCCTCTAAAGTTCTATACTCAACAAGAGTTCCATCAATATCAAATATTAATAATTTTATAATATCAGGCTTTTTAATTTCATTTTTAATTACCATGCTAATCCCCCTAATTAAAAATATATCAAATATTTTAAATTTTGTCTATTACAAATTTATCATATCTAAAAGTATTTCATAAAGTTTATATTCATACCATTCATTTTTTATAGTTTTTAAATCATCAGTATATTTTCTTAAAGTTTCAAGAGTGATTGTACCTGCCTTATAATCAAGATATGTTTTTCTAGAACTATAACTATTACTCACAAGTCTTCCTGTCTTATTACTAAATTTAAAACCAGTCACCAGTTCTGAATAAAAGTCAGTGGTAGTTCCATCATTTCCAAAACCGACCTCCTCGTCACTTTTATCATAAATATCATAGTCAGTATATTTATTAAATACTTCTGCATATTTTTTTGAAATATTATTAAATTCATCTGATAAATTAGGCTTTCCATTATAAATACTTCTTCCACTTGAATGAAGAGAAATATAGGCATTGGATACCTTATAATATTTATAAAGCCAATAAATAATATTAATACTTTCTTTTTCACTTCCCATAGATTCTCCAGGATAATATTCCAGACTTTTCCCTGTTGGAATTAAAGACAATGTAGAGGTTTTTTTATTGTTTTTATAATATAATCCTCCATGCTCGCTTGGCATATTTCTGTTTATATCTACTCCATTGATATTTCCTTTATAATAAAACCAATCGATATCCTCTTTATTTTTTACAACAAAAGAATTTTGTTTTCTTATATGCTCCACTCCAAAAAGTCTCATTTCATAGCCATCTGGATTAACAACAGGAACTATTATAATTTTGTTTTTATTAAGTAAATCAATGATTTTTTGATCTCCGAGTTCATAAGAGTTTACAACATCTATCATAAATTTAGTTAAAAATAAAGGATTACCTATCTCTGAAGCATGAACTCCCGCATCCATTAAGGTGATTTTTTCTCCAAAACCTATTTCAATTGAATAAACATTTCTGTCATCCTCAGATGTACCGATTACTTCTATCTTTACAGATTCTGATTTATTTAAGGTCATAAACAACTCTTCAAGTTCTTCATAAGTATAATGTCTATCAAAGTTATAATTAATTTCTTTATATAACTCATCACTTTTTTTAATATATGTTGTTTTTTTACTTACAGCTTTTAAAAAATTATTTGCACTAATGCCTGAAGCAAAGTAAACAACATCATCTTTATCACTCTCTTCTTTACCCATAATGAAATCATCTCCATTTAAAATCCCTCTTATATTATCAACTGGTATTTTTAAATATTCAGTATATATTAAAAACAAAAAGATAAATAGGAAAACAATTATTAATATTATTTTTGTTTGTATCTTCATATTTACCCCAATTTTTAATCACATAAATTTGTTATTCTCACTAAATCTTTTATAAAACTACTTGATGTTTTAGCAGATACGCATTCTTCCTCATTAAGTTTTAGAGGTTTCCAAGACGCGTCACAAGTATTTTTACCTGCATTATATTCAGAGAACTGATATATATTATTTTCATATTTAACACATTTGTAATATTGGGAATCATTGTATTGAAGTTCCCACAAATATTCTCCTTCTTTTTCTATTAGTTTATTAAATATTGCAGTATATACTGGAGTTGTTCCATCCATCATTAATACTTCATTTTTCTGCACCCACCAGATTTTATTTATAGCAGTGGATATTTTATATGCCTCAACAAGCTCTTCTTCAGTTTCAAATTCATTATAATAATTGTAATAAGTCTTAATTGTATTAATTTGTTTATTAGTCATTTTTATTCCATTAGGATTTGTATAATATCCATCTTCATCATAACTAACCACTATTTTGCAATCTTCTATATTTAAATTATAAGTCCCAAATTTAACTGCCTTGTCTCCATTATCGCATTTATAAGCCTTATAGAATAAACCATAATAAATTGTTGCCTGTTTGTATTCGTTTTTCGATCTTATTACAAAATAAGGCATTGTCTTGCTGACATACGCCCTTGAATAATCAATAAATGAAGTAGAAAGTAAAACAGCAAAAAAACAGATAATTGCAAATATAGTTACCATGTTTCTATATCTTTTATATTCTTTAGAATAATTCTTTTCATCTTCTAAAAGAAATTTTTTTAATTCCACAAACCATTTTTCTTTTTTCACTTCTTTTTTTATATCTTTTTTTTCAATTTGTTTGGTTTTGGTTGGTTTTGTTTGTTGTTTTTTTAAAGTTTTCTTTGAGCTTTCAGTTTTATTTTTTTCCGCAATTTTGTTTGGTTTTCTTTTTCCCATAAATGCCTCCTTTATTTTCAAAATTATTATAACATTAAATACTCTTTATTACAATTTTATTTTGTGACGGCCTTTAGAGTTGTTAAATAAAAAAGTAAAGTCCAGTTAGGAATATATAAGTGGACGTTACTTTTA
>CAZBKY010000009.1:0-23306 GCA_964492595.1 uncultured Muribaculaceae bacterium | reverse complement strand
CAACTTCTAAAGAAAATTTATATTTACTTTTTCAAAAAAATGGGGAATATTTAGATTATAAAGAATATATTGAGTAATGTTTATATCTCTAATGCTACATACATAGTAATGCTTATATCCTTTTTGGCAGGGTATTTTAAATATATATTTATATTACTGCTTCTTATTATAATCCATGAAATGGGACATTTGATTTTTTCAAACATTATGGGATATAAAGTGAGTAAAGTAATTATTTTCCCATTTGGAGGTTTGACTAAATATGATGCATATTTAAACGGCAGTATGATTAAAGAATTTTTTGTTCTTATAGGAGGGGTTTTATTTCAAGAATTATTTTATTTGCTTATATTAATTTTATATCAGCAAAATTTTATAACTGATATAAATTTTAATATAGTTTCAGAGTTTCATAAAACACTTTTATATTTCAACTTTCTTCCAATAATACCACTGGATGGCTCAAAATTTTTAAGTTTATTTTTAGAAGGTTTTATATCATATAAAAAATCAAATGTAATTTTAATTGTTATATCTTTTATAAGTTTATTTGGACTTTTAATATACGAAAGAAGATTAATAATATTGTTTTTAGCCTTTATTTTAATAAAAACTATTATTGAAGAAGTGCATAATCATAATATAAAATTTAATAAATTTTTATTAGAAAGATATCTACACAATTTTAATTTTAAAAAAGGGAAATTGGTTACAAATATTAAAAATATAAAAAGATCTAAAAAACATAATATAATTTATAATAATAAAATATATGAAGAGGAAGAATATTTAAATCATTTGTATAAAGATGCAAAATTATTTTAAAAAATATATAATTATTTTTGTTTGTTTATCTACAGAGTTAAAACAATATTTTTACTTAGTATTTATAGGAATCAAACTATGAAAAAAACGCGATAAAATGGGTTTTAGATATTTTAAAGCTTGAAAAACAATATTCTCTTCCAAGTAGGTCAATAATGGCTGATATGTCACTATCTGAGTATATTGATATTTTACTTTACTATACATTCGCGGAGGAGATATTGAAAAAAGAAAAACTAGCCGAAGAAATAGGACCTATGTTACGTGAACTTTATCAACCTACAGGCGAACAAAAATAAAGTTCGCTTTTTTATTTAAATAAGTTAAAAATATATATCGCCGATTCGAGTTTTTTATGTATTATAAAAAAATAGCATTTTTTAAAGTGCTATTTATTTTGTAATATATCTCTTGCTGCAATTAATCCTGTCGCAGCCGCAGTGACAATATTTCCAGCTTTGCCAGCACCATCTCCTATGAAATACATATTGTAATTATCTATCTTCATTTGTTTATTTGTAAGAATTTCATTACTAAAAAACTTTATTTCTGGTCCATAAAGAAGTGTTTCACCATTATTAACTCCAGGGATTATTTCATCAAGCTTTTTTAATCCTTCCAAAATATTCAATATAATTCTATGAGGAAGAACCAATGCTAAATCGCCTGCAACACAATCTTTTAATGTAGGGTCAATAAACCCTTTTTCAATTCTATGCCATTCGCTCCTTCTTCCTTGTTTCAAGTCTTTTATTGTTTGTATAATTGGTTTTCCTTTTCCAAGTACACTTGCTATTTTAGCTATGCTTTCTCCATATTCTCTAGTATTTGTTGTTGGATGAGTTAAACTGACTTTTGAAATAAAAGCAAAATTACTGTTATTAGATTTTGTTTCTTTTAAGGCATGCCCGTTAACACAAATATATCCCTCATAATTTTCTTTAGTTACAAATCCTCCCGGGTTAGTACAAAAAGTCCTTAGTTCATCATTATAAGTATCACTTTTTATAAATATTGTCGGGTCATATATTACATCTGTTATATCTTTTAATATTTCTTTTCTAATTTCCACTCTAACACCAATTTCAATACTTTGAGATACATACTCAATTTTATATTTATCTGCAAGTTCCTGTACCCATTTAGCGCCTGTTCTTCCAGGAGCAATTATAACATTTTTTGATTTGAACTCTTTTGTTTTATTTTTGTTTATGTATTTAACAGTTAGAATATTCTTTTCTTCTTCGTGAATATCTATTACATTAGAATTGTCAAAAACTTCAACACCATTAGTAACTAAAAAATCCGTAAAATCTTTTATATACCTTGGAAGATTATCACTACCTAAATGTTTTTGTTTAATAATTAATAATTCTGCTCCAATTTTAGCTATTTTCTTTTTTAATTCCAGAGCCTCATCCATGTTTGTGGGATATACTTTGCTGTCCATTCCAAATTTAGTAAATATTTCTTCAGTTTCATCTATTAGATTGTTAGCTTCTGTTTTAGACATATATTTAAATAAATCACTTTTGCCAAGTTTTGGAATAAAATTTAGTTTACCATCAGAGAAAGTTCCTGCTCCACCAAAACCAGATAGAATATTGCAAGGAGAACAGTTAATACAATTTTCAGTTCCTTTGCTTAAAGGACAGATTCTATTTTCTGCTTTTTTACCTTTATCCATTAAAGCAATTTTTAACTTCTTATTTTTAGTAATGAGCTCATAGGCTGCGAATAAACCTGCAGGTCCCGCTCCTACAATAACAACATCATACATACTTAACACCTTACTTCCAAAATAATAATATCACATTTTTAACAACACAACAATTTTAAAATAAAAAAGAGTTATAGAAAAAAGCTTCTTATAATAAATATAGAAGGGTAGTAGTTATGAATAAATTAGCATTGTTTGAGGAAAAAGAAATAAGAAAAATCGGAAGGATAATAAGTTCTACTTTAGTGTAGTTGATGCTATATATGCACTTACTGATAGTGTTAATCCAAGAAGATATTGGAGTGAGTTTAAAAGAATATAAAAGGAGTAGATAAGAATAGAAACATAAGAGATAATATGAGCAATATAGAACACGTCCACAATATGTTTTATCGAATTTTGTTGAATTAGTGTAGTTAGGGGGAAGATAAATTGAAAAATGCTGTAGTTGATAAGAATGTCACAATAGAAAAAGATGTAAAAATACTAATAAATAAAGCAAATACTATAATCGAAACTACTGTTAATAATATTAAAAATGAAATAATTACTATGTATTTTAACATTGGAAAAATGATTGTAGATTACAAAAATAATAATAATTCTCAATATGGTGAAAGTGTTATTAAAAACTTTGTGAATGAATTGCATTTAAAACGTGGTACCGGATTTAATAAAAGTAATATTTACTATGCAATTAAGTTTTATGAAATATTTCCAAAATTCCAGACGTCTGGAAAATCTACAAGTAAAAATTTAACTTGGAGTCATATGATAGAAATACTAAATTTAAATCATTTTGACGAAATAATTTATTATATAAACGAAGTTGAAAATAAGAAACTAACAATCAAAGAGATTAGAAAAGATATTAAGTCAAAATCTTATGAAAGAACAATTATTACTCAGAAAAAAGGTAATATAAGAAATAAAATAGAAAAAACTTTAAGAGATCCGTTAATACTAAATATTTCTAATAAAAAACGTACCGAAAAGGAATTAGAAGATGAGATTGTAAAAAATATTTCGAGCTTTAAAAAAGAAATTGGCAATATTGTAACTTTTTACGAAAGGCAATACAAAATTAATATTAATGGTTTAATTCATAAAGTGGATTTAGTTTTTCTAGATTATGAAACTAATACTTTTATTTTGGTTGATTTAAAGATAAATAAAGTAACTAATCATGATATTATGCAAATGCAGTTATATATCGAGTGTTTTAGTGCATATATAAAAAATAAGGAAACTAACGTTACGGGATTAATATTATGCGAGACTAAAGATTTAAGATTAATTGAAAATGATGGCATTTATCAAATTAAATATTTAAATGAAATTCCAAAAGAAAAAGAATTATTAAAGATAATTAATAATAATAAAATTATATTATTGAAAACCAAAAACTTAAAATTAGATAATAGAGATTTATAGCTGTTTTTTATTTAGTAATATGGTCTGTGTGGTGTTGGCCTTGCATTAACTAACTTTAGGGAGACTTCAGCAGTAGGATACATAAAAAAAATGAAATAAGTAATAATTATCTCACTTTAATCACTTATTATAATGTTGGTAAAGAATTAATTGAAGCACAAGGTGGAAAAGAAAGAGCTAAATATGGTAATCAATTGATTAAAGAATATTCAGTTAAATTAGTTAATGAATATGGAAAAGGTTTTGATTATAAGAATTTATTTAGAATGCGTCAATTATATTTAGCTTTTCCAAAAGTCGCCACAGTGTGGCGAGAATTGAGTTGGTCTATATTTAGAGAAATATTGCCAATAAAAGATGAAAATAAAAGAAATTATTATCTTAATTCTTGTATCGAACATAACTTTAGTGTTAGACAACTCATTAAATACATGAAATCAAATGCTTATGAAAGATTAGTAGAAAAAGATAATATTAAATTAAAATATATTAATGATACTAATGAAAACAACTTTGATATATTAGATATGATTAAAGATCCAATATTAATAACTATTACTAAGTCAATTGGCAAAATTACAGAAAAGGCACTAAAGAAATTTATGTTAGAACAGCTTGAAAAACCCATGGTTGAACTAGGAGTAGGTTTTTGTTTTGCTGGTAGTGAAGTACCAATTAAAATCGATAATAAAATATTAAGACCAGATTTGGTTTTCTTTAATACAGAATTAGCATGTTATGTGATTATTGAACTTAAATTAAAAGAATTAACTATTAAAGATATCGGTCAAATTGAATTTTATGTTAAATATTATGATTCAAATATTAAAAAACCATTTTATAATCCAACGATTGGTATAACAGTATCAAAAAGAGTTAACAAAAATATAATTAATTATAATAAAAAGCAGAATATTGAACATTCAACATTTGAATTAGTTGGGAAATGAATTACATATTATTTATAATAAAAAAACTGAAGAGAAAGTAAAATGAACTTTATAGCTGAAGATGTTAAGTTTTATTTGACTTGAAGCATCAAGTATGTTAAAATCTTCTTGTTTGTAGAAGTCTTTCTCTACAACCGCACTAAAAAGGTTTACAAGCTGTCAAGCACCTTAAAGGCGAGTCTGATTGAAGGAGGGAAAAATAATGAAAGCAATTTTTATTACTGGAGGAAAACAATATTTAGTAAGCGAAAATGATGAAATTTTTGTTGAAAAACTAGATGTTGAAGCCGGAAAACAAATTGAATTTAACGAAGTTTTATATGTTGATGAAAAAGTGGGAAACCCTTTTGTTAAAGGTGCTAAAGTAGTCGCTGAAGTATTAAAGCATGGAAAAAGTAAAAAAATAAAAGTGTTTAAATACAAACCTAAAAAGAAATATAGAAAAACTCAGGGACATAGACAACCTTATACTAAACTTATTATCAAAAAAATTGAAGTGAAATAATATGTTAAAAGTAAAATATAAAAAGGTTAATGATATTATTGAAAATGTAGTTTTAAAAGGTCATACAAAATATGATGTGCCAGGAAAAGATATAGTGTGCTCTTCTGCATCTTCTATATATATAACTACAGTAAATGCTATACTATCTTTTGATAAAAATGCAATTACTTATGAAAATAATATTATAAAAAACCTTAAGAAAGATGATATTACCAACAAATTATTGAACAATATGATTGGAATGTTTAGAGAACTTGAAGAAAAATATAATAAAAATATTAAATTGATGGAGGAATAAAATGCAATTTTTAAAATTAAATATACAACTATTCGCATCTAAGAAAGGTGTTGGGTCTACCAAAAATGGAAGAGATTCCGCTGGACGCAGACTTGGTGCTAAGGCAAGTGATGGTGAACTTGTTAAAGCTGGTTCTATAATATATAGACAAAGAGGTACAAAAATATATCCGGGGAATAACACTGGAATAGGAAAAGATCACACATTATATGCAAAAATAACTGGAATAGTTAAGTTCGAAAGAAAAGGAAGAGATAAAAAACAGGTAAGTGTTTATACAGTATAACATTTACTTTTTTTAATAGTATCTTTTTTTAAAAACACCTTTTAAATGTTTATTATCTATGATAAAATTACATATAGAAGGTAGATATGGATAAGACTACATTATTTTTAATACTTGGCGGAATAATCCTTATAGGAGCAGTTTTAATTGTGATTGTTCTTGTTTTAGTACATTCAAAAACTAAAAACAAATATAAAGAAGAAATAAATAAATTAGAAACAGAAAAAAACATGATAATTTCTCCGACAATAATGCAGGAGTTAAGCCAGGTTGAAAGTTTAATAAACAATAAATTTTTACAAAATAAATTTGACAACTGGAATAAAAGATTTAATGAAGTGAAAATTAATGAACTCCCAAAATTAACAGATGATTTTTTAGAACTTGATGGCTTACTTGAAAAAAACAGTTTTAAAAAACTTGATGTTTTAATTCCTAAATATGAACTTGAAATATATTATTTAAAAGCAAAAATAGACTTCTTAGTTGAAGAAATAAGAGAAATTACTCTATCTGAAAAAAGGAATAGAGAAGCTATTACTAGACTCAAATCTATTTATAGGGAAATAATAACAAAGTATAACAAAACTAAAGGAGACTATAAAGATGCAAAAGGTCCAATAGAATTACAGTTTGAAAATATAGATAAACTCTTATCAGCTTTTGAGTCTGCAATGGACAAAAAAGAATATGAGAATATTGGTAAAATTGTAAGAGGTGTCTCTAATCTTATACAAAATATAAAAATGGTTGTTGATGAAGCACCTACAATTTTATTTATGGGAAAAATAGTAATACCTAAAAAAATAAATGAAATAAAAAATATATACAAAAAGATGGTAAAAGATGGCTACAACCTTGAATATTTAAATATTGACTACAATATAGAAGAGACAAATAAAAAACTAAGTGATATATTTGACAGATTAAATGTTTTGAATTTGGAAGATTCTATTTTTGAATTAAAAACAATGCTGGATTATTTTGAATCCCTATATTCGGATTTTGAAAAGGAAAGAACTAGTAAAAAATTATATGAACAAAATATTTTTATAATAAATGATAAATTATCAAGAATGTTTAAACTTATTAAAAACCTGTATTTGGAGATAAATGATTTAAAATCTTCTTATGATTTAAGTGATAATGAATTAAAACTGATTGAGGGAATCAGAAAAGAATTAATAAAACTAAGAGATGAATACAAATTACTTGCAGATAGAACTCAAACAAAAATAATACCTTTTTCAAAATTATACAACAGTTGTGAGATGTTATCTGTTAAAATTACTAATGTAGAGGATAATTTAGAAACAACACTTAGAAATTTAGGAAGCTTGAAAGAAGATGAGATAAGAGCAAGAGAGCAATTACTTGAGATTAGAGAAATATTAAAATCTTCGAAATATAGAATTAAAGAATTTAAACTTCCTGTAATTCCTAAAAAATATTATGTTGAACTGGCAGAATCATCTGATGCTATTATAGAAATTGTAAAAGAACTTGAAAAAAAGCCTATTTCAATTAAAACGTTAAATACCAGAGTTGACACTGCCAGGGATTTGGCATTGAAATTATATAATACATGTAATGAAACATTCAAAACCGCATCAATGGCTGAACTATCGATTGTTTATGGCAATAGATACAGAAGTAATTACAAAGAGATAGATAGCGGTCTTAATAAAGCAGAAAAAGAGTTTTTCAAGGGAAACTACAAGTCATCTTTAGAAATAATCATAAACACATTAAATATAGTCGAACCCGGTATACATAAAAAATTAATGAGTGTATATCAGGATTAAGAGGTGAATTATGGCTAAGAAAAAGACAAGAAAAGAAGAACCTAAAAAGGGATTTCAATATACCAAAGAACTTGAAGGATTGTTTTTGATTTTAATAGGAATCATCGGATTTGGGAATTTCGGTATAGTGGGAGATCTTATTAAGAAATTTGCCGTTTTCATGTTTGGAAACTGGTATGTTTTATTGTTGTTTTTATCTTTAATACTAGGTATTTATTTACTTGCTAAAAGGAAAGGACCTAATCCGTTTTCTGCTAGACTTATTGGGCTATACACAATACTTATTGCTGTTTTATTATTCTCTCATTTAGGTTATATTGAAAATACCAATTTGAAAGGGCAGGAAATGCTTAGAGCAACTGTAGATAATATTATGGTGGCCTCTGAAGATATAGGAGAGCTTAGAAATACAGGAGGTGGAATAATAGGTGCAATATTCAGTTTATTGTTTGTTAAATTATTTGATATAGAGGGGACTAAGGTTGTAGTGGTAGTTCTTGCTTCTTTTGGACTTATAATGCTATTTGATTTAAATTTAGTTAATATATTAAAATTCATATTTAAACCGCTTAAAAAATTAAAGGAAAAAAATCTTGTAAATAAACAGTTAAAGTTAGAAGCTGAAGAAGAGCAAAAAGAAATTGAAGATATAGATAAAAGAGTAATTATTACCAGTATGGATGACTTAAAGCATCGTGAGGCTCCAATAAATTATGAAACACCTTCATATTCACACCAGATAGAGATGATTCCAGGGGAAGAAAGACCTTATGTACTTCCATCAATTGATTTATTGGAATCAGCTAAAAAAGTTGGAAAAATAAATTCTACAGAGTTTATTACAACAAATACTAAAATAATTGAGAGATCTTTTAAAGATTTTGATATTGTGGGAAAAGTTGTAGAGGTTCATCAAGGACCCGCAGTTACACAATTTGAAATTGAATTGAGTCCAGGAACTAAGGTAAGCAAAGTTTTAAGTATAAATAGAGAACTTGCTTTAGCTTTAGCGGCAAAAGAAGTTAGAATACAAGCACCCATACCAGGAAAAAATACAATTGGTATTGAAATTCCCAATGCAGCTTTATGTCCGGTTTCTATGAAAGATGTCTTGCTTGATATGCCTAAAAAATATGTTGAAAATAAATTAGTGGCCCCACTAGGAATGAATATAATGGGACAAAGTGAGTTTGTAGAGATTAATAAAGCACACCATATGTTAATAGCGGGAGCTACAGGAAGTGGTAAAAGTGTCTGTATAAATAATATTATTACTACAATTTTATTAAGAACTAAACCTGATGAAGTAAAACTTGTATTAATAGATCCCAAAAAAGTGGAATTAAATGTGTATGATGATATTCCTCATTTATTAATTCCTGTTGTCACTGAACCTAAAAAGGCTGCGGTTGCCCTTCAGAAAATAGTTGGTGAAATGGATAAGAGATATCAAATCTTTAAAGAGTCATTCACTAAAAGTTTAGCGACTTACAATGAATATGTGGAAAAATGGAATAGAAAAAATCCGGGTGATAAGAAACAGAAATTACCTTATATTTTAGTTATAATAGATGAACTTGCAGATTTAATGCTTGTAGCTGCTAAAGAAGTTGAGGATTCCATTACCAGAATAACTCAACTGGCAAGAGCCGCAGGTATTCATTTAATTGTAGCTACTCAAAGACCTTCAACAGATGTTATTACAGGGCTTATTAAATCAAATATTCCGACAAGATTATCTTTTGCAGTATCTTCAAGTATTGATTCAAGAACAATTCTTGATTCAACTGGAGCTGAAAAATTATTAGGCAAAGGAGATATGCTTTTTTGGCCTATGGATGCAATCGCACCAACTCGTATACAGGGAAGTATGATATCCGATGATGAAATAAAAAGAGTAGTGGATGCTGCAAAAAGAAATACTAAGCCTGCCTACGATGGAGAATTAATGAATTTAGAAAAAAATGATGTAAATTCAAATCTTTCATTTGATACGGGCGGTGAAATTGAAGATCCTCTGTATGATGAAATTTTGGAATTTGCCATAAAACTTGGTAAAATCAGTGCCTCTTTAATTCAAAGAAAATATCATTTGGGATATAATAGAGCTGCCAGAATAGTTGACTTAATGGAAGAAAGAGGAGTTGTAGGTCCAGCTCAGGGAAGTAAACCAAGAAATGTTTTAATAAAATTAGAAGGTAGTGAAGAATAAAAAAACACTACTAAATAAAGGAGGAATTTTATGCCAACCCCTCATATTGAATCTCACAGGGAAGATATTGCCAAAATAGTTATAATGCCGGGAGATCCTAAAAGGAGTGAGTTTATAGCAAACAATTTTTTAGTCGCACCACGTTTAGTAAATACATTAAGAGGAATGACGGCATATACAGGATATTATAAGGGAGAGAGGGTAACAATATTCCCAAGTGGAATGGGTATGCCTTCTATGGGAATATATTCTCACGAACTTTTTAAAGAATATGATGTAGAAGTTATTATCAGAGTGGGCACAGCAGGAAGCTATGATGAGAATTTAAAAGTGTATGATGTATTTTTAGCTGAAAGTGCTTATAGCAAGACATCATTTGATGAAGCAAGCTTAAACGAGTCAATAGATGCTATTAATTCAAATATAGAGTTAAATACTTTAATTAAAGAAACTGCAAAGAAGCTTGGAATTAATTTAACATCAGGAAGGATTCATACTACTGATTCTTTTTATTCTGCTGATTCAGTTTTGGTAAGAGAAGCAATAAAAAACAACTGTAAAGCAGTAGAAATGGAAGCTTTTGCATTATTCTTAAACGCGAGAGAACACCATAAAAAAGCCACAACTATTTTAACTATTACAGATGAGGTGTATTCAAATAATCAAATGACTGGAAAAGAAAGAGAAATAAGACTTAATTCAATGATTACACTGGCGTTAGAAACTATTATTAAATTAAAAATATAGGGTATAATAATTCACGGAGGTATTTGTGGAATATAAAAAAATCAACAAAAATAATTATACAATTCACATTATTAACACCAATAGATTTAAAACAGTTGGAGTAGATGTTTATTTTTCTAATAAATTCAATAAAAAAGATATAGCGCTTTTCAATTTGCTTAGTAAAATGTTTGTCACTTCAACTAAAAAATATAAAAGTGTTAAAGATATGGCCATTTTAGGTGAAGAACTTTATGGTACTGAAATATCCACTTTATTTAATACATCTGGCAACATTGAGAAAATGGTTGTTTCTCTTGATTTTTTAAATCCTAAATATACAGAGAGTAGTATGCTTTCCAAAAGTTTTGATTTCTTAAAAGAGTGTCTTTTTAACCCTGATGTAACTCTTAATAAATTTAATCCTAAAATGTTTGAACTAAATAAAAAAAATATGCTTATAAATTTAAAAAATATACAGGATAATCCCTATGCCTATAGTTTTATAAAGTTTAAAGAGATAATGTATAAAAACACTTCTACTGGTATACATCTTTTTAATAATATAAAATCTTTAGAGAGTATTACAAGTGAAGAATTATATGAATTTTATCTAAAAGTTTTATCTACATTTAAAATAGATGTATTTATTACTGGCGAGGTAGATAATGATGAAGAGTATATTAATGAAGTGGAAAGATTATTTAAAAATATAAATAATAATTTTAATGATAAGTTGAGTTTTGAGATTGGAGACTTAGATAAAAAACTTAAAGAAATAAAAGAAACAAGAAACTTTACTCAATCTCATTTGTATGTGGGATATAGATTTTCAGATTTAACTGATTATGAAAAAAGATATGTTCTTTATTTTTACAATTCTATTTTAGGCGGAATAAATAATTCATTATTATTTACAGAAGTAAGAGAGAAAAATTCTCTTTGCTACTCTATTGATTCATTTATAATAAAATATCCATCCTCTATAATTATTGAGACAGAAATCAGCAGTAAAAACTATAAAAAAACAATGGATCTGATATATTCAACAATTAAAAATATGTCAAAAAAAGATAAACTAATTGAACTTTTTAACACAGCTAAAGAAAATATTAACACATCACTTAATTCATTTTATGATGATAAGAATATAATGGCTGAACATTTTTATTCCAAGGAATTTGCTTTAGGAGAAGATGTTGAGACAAGAAGAGAAAAATATATGAACGTGACAATAGAAGAAGTTATTGCTTTAAACGATAAAATATATAAAAGTGCTGTATATTTTTTAGAGGGGAATGAAGATTTATGAAAAAAATAATATTTGACAAAATAAATGAGTGTATATATAAAGAGACACTAAATAATGGAATAGATGTATATATGCATCCGACGGAGAAAACAAAGAATTTTTATATAACTGTAAGTGTTAAATATGGTG
The DNA here is from genome assembly GCA_964492595.1 of uncultured Muribaculaceae bacterium. Classification (GTDB taxonomy): domain Bacteria; phylum Bacillota_I; class Bacilli_A; order RF39; family UBA660; genus CAYNFP01. Next base: position 11,104 of record CAZBKY010000009.1, on the reverse strand, counting down.
GTGGGGTAAAAGAATATTCTAATAATGAGGGCAAGACTTATTATAAAGTAAAACCTGGAAGCGCTCATTTCCTCGAACACAAAATAATGAATTTTACAGGAAGAAGTAAACTTGAAAAAAGAATAAACAATTTAGGAATATACGCTAATGCATACACATCATATGAAATAACAAATTATAATTTTTTTGGTAGTAAAAATGTAATAGAATCTTTGAAGCTTTTACTAGATTTGTTTTATAGTATGTCTATAAATGACAAAAATGTTGAGAGTGAAAAGGGGATAATAACAGAAGAATATAAAATGTATATTGATAATCCAAATTTCAGAATAAATAGACAGGTTTTAAAAAATGCTTTAAAAAACTCTTATTTAAATGATATATTAGTGGGAACAGAAGAAGAGATAAAGGATATAAGAGCGAAAGATTTAAAAAAAGTATATAATGATTTTTATACTCCAAATAATACATTTATAATTATTACTGGTAATTTTAATAAAGAAGAAGTAATGGAAACTTTAAAAAATTATATGATTAATATAAAGAAAAGAGTAAACAAAAAATATAAATATAAAACTTACCCTGAGCCCTCTTCTGTATTGGCTCCTTATATGGAAATAACTGAGAACATAAGTACACCTAAAGTAATCTATACTCTTAAAATAAATAAAAAGAATATTCCAGTAAAAGATAAAATATTAAAAAGATATTATTTAAATTATATATTCTCATCACTTTTTAGCAATACTTCTACAATATATGACAAATATAAAAATGAAGGGTTAATAATAAATCTTGATTATTCAATAATTGATTCTGAGAAAAATTATTTAATGACTGCAAGTATGATTACAAATAGTCCAGAGGCACTTATAGATAACTTAAAAAAAGATTTTAATGATCCTAAAATAGATGAGGAGACGTTTAATAGAAAGAAAAAAATGTTTTTGAATAATTTAATACTGAATTTTGAAAATATTGAAGATATAGAATATTTGATAACCAGACATATAATTAAAGCGGGTAAAATATTAAATAATTTATATGGGACACTGGATGCTATAAATTATAATGAAATGAGGAGTGTACTAGATTCAATAGATTTTAATAATTATTCCATACTTAAGGTAATTCCCAAATAAATACGAGATTTATTGTTTGTTTTTAGAAAAAAGATAATTTGCTTGTCAAAAGTAGTTGATTTAAATAATAAAATATAGTATATTTAATAAGTAAGTTTTTTCTTGGTTTAAGCTTCCTTCCGAACTTTTACTAGGAAATAACGGTTAAAAATGAAAGGGAGGAAATTATATGGCTTTAGATAAAGCAAAAAAGACAAGTATCGTAAAAGAATATGGTAAAAATACCAATGATACTGGGTCAGTAGAAGTTCAGGTGGCTATTCTTACAACAGAGATTAATGAATTAACAGAACATTTAGCAAAACATAAACATGATTTTCATTCTAAATTAGGTTTGTTGAAAAAGGTTGGAAAAAGAAGAAGTCTATTAGATTATCTTAAACGTGAAGATGTTAAAAGATATAAAGAACTTATAAAGAAATTAAATATTAGAAAATAAAAAGTAGGCACTTATTTTTAGTGTCATTTTTTTTGAAGGAGAAAGTATGAAAAAAATATTTGAATATGAATTTTTAGGTAGGAAACTGGTTGTTGAAAGTGGAGAACTTGCTAAACAGGCAAATGGAGCTGTACTTGTTAGGTATGATGATACAGTTATATTAAGCACTACAGTAATGAGTAAAAATGTAAGTCCAGCAGATTTTTTCCCATTAACTATACTTTATCAGGAAAAATTTTATTCTGTAGGTAAAATACCAGGTGGATTCATTAAAAGGGAGGGAAGACCAACTGATAATGCAACTTTAGCTGCCAGAGTAATTGATAGACCCATTAGACCTATGTTTGATGAAAACTTTAGAAATGAAGTTCAGGTTATCAATACAGTATTAAGTGTAGATAATGATTGTACTCCAGAAATGACAGCACTCTTTGGAACATCTTTAGCTCTTGGTATATCTAACATACCATTTAATGGACCAGTTGCAGGTGTTACAGTAGGTAAAATTGATGGAAAACTTGTTATAAATCCTGGAGCAGAAGAAATGGAAAAAAGTTCAATAAACTTAACTGTCGCAGGAACAAAAGATGCTATTAACATGGTGGAGGCTGGAAGCAAAGAAATAAGTGAAGAAGAAATGCTTGAAGCACTTATGTTTGGGCATGAACATATTAAAGAATTGTGTGCTATACAAGAAGACATAATTGGGGAAATTGGAAATGATAAATTAGAAATTGAGTTAAAAGAAATATCCGATTTAGTAGAAAACGAAATAACAGAGTATGCTAAAAGGTCAATGCTTGAAGCAATTCAGATTAAAGAAAAAAATGAAAAATATGCAAAAATAGATGAAGTTAAAGAAAAGGCACTAGAATACTATAAAGAAAATCATAAAGATTCATCATCACTAGATGAAGAATTAAAAGATGTTAAAAAAGTATTGGATAATCTTGAATCAAGTGAGGTAAGAAGATTAATTATAGAAGAGCATACAAGACCTGATGGAAGAGAATTTGATGAAATCAGGACACTGAGTGCAGATATTGATTTACTTCCTAGAACTCATGGAAGTGCACTTTTCACAAGAGGTCAGACCCAAGCTTTAGCTGTTACAACACTAGGAGCTATAGGAGAACATCAGATATTAGATGGGCTTGGTATTGAAGATACAAAAAGATTTATGTTTCATTATAATTTTCCTGCCTACTCAGTAGGAGAAACAGGTAGATATGGGGCTCCCGGAAGAAGAGAAATAGGGCACGGTTCTTTAGCAGAGCGTGCTTTACTCCAGGTAATGCCAACAGAAGAGATATTTCCATACACTGTGCGTGTTGTAAGTGAAGTATTGGAAAGCAATGGTTCATCCTCTCAGGCAAGTATTTGTGCTGGATGTATGTCTTTAATGGCGGCAGGAGTGCCTATCACTTCTCCAGTCGCTGGTATTGCAATGGGACTTATTACACAGAATAATTCTTATAAAAATTACACAATATTAACAGATATCCAAGGACTTGAAGACCATATGGGAGATATGGATTTTAAAGTGGCCGGCACAAGAAATGGTATTGTTGCCTTACAAATGGATATTAAAATAGAGGGTGTTACAAAAGATATTTTAAAAGAAGCTTTATCAGAGGCCAAAAAGGCAAGATACAAAATACTTGATGTTATGGAAAGTGTTATAGAAAAACCTAGAGAGACATTAAGTGAATATGCCCCAAAAATTAGAATGATGCAGATAAATCCTGATAAGATTAGAGATGTCATTGGTAGAGGCGGAGAGATGATTACAAAAATCATATTAGATTCTTCTAATGTTAAAACAGTAAATGATAAAAATGCTGTTAAAATTGATATAGAAGATGATGGAAGAGTAATAGCTTATCATACTGATTATGCAATACTTGATAAAGCTATGTCTATGATTGAAGAGATAATAAAAGAAGTTGAAATCGGAAAAATTTACACAGTAAAAGTTATAAAAATAGAAGATTTTGGATGTTTTGTAGAACTATGGCCAGGGTGTGAAGGATTAGTTCATATATCTCAGCTAGATAGTAAAAGAGTTGAAAAACCAAGTGATGTTGTAAGTTTGGGAGATATGATTATAGTAAAAGCAACAGGATATGACAAAAGAGGTAAATTAAATTTATCAAGAAAAGAAGCACTTCCTAAACCAGAAAAAAAATAAAAAATCACTAAACCAGTTGACTATAAAAGTTAACTGGTTTATAATTTAATTATAATAATAGTAAAGAAAGGAAGGATTTTTGTGAAAAATTATAAGAAAGGTTTTACTTTAGTAGAATTATTGGCAGTTATCGCTATACTTGCTATATTGATAGTTATTGCTGTTCCTGCCATATTAGATTTATTTAGCAGTTCGAAAGAAGGAGCGTTTATAACTCAAGCTCAATCACTTTATAAATTGGCGGAACAAGAAATTATTACGCAACAAATTAATCCCATAGGTGCTGGGTCTCCATCCCAATTTTGTTACGTATATATAAATTCAAACAATTCTGAGATTGGTCCAGCTACATTAAGTCTGGAAGGAACACGAAAAGTATCGTATGATATAAGAGTATCAAATGGAAAGATAACCAGTTTTAAAATATCGAATAATGAATATAGTATAACATTACCTAAGCCGGAGGACACTGGGGCGGATGTAGCATTAAGTGATATTGAAAGAATTGATTCAAACTTTGATAAAGTGACATCTTGTGAATAAATAATTTGAAAATATAAAAAGAAGATAAAAAATTACTTCTTTTTTTATTCTCTTCATCACAAAAAATTTGAAAATTGCTTTTTTTATTCTAATAATTTATAATTATAAATACGAGGAGTACCAAAAAAATGAGTATAATTATAGGTTCACAAGTCAGGTTCAATAAAGAAACCCAACTGTTAGGAAGCGCTGAAGAGGCTCTATACAATAAAGCTAATACATATATGATATATACAGGGAATAATCAAAGTACAGAAAGATTTATGATAGATAATGAATTAACTGAAAAAGCTCATAAATTAATGAGAGAAAATGATATTAATAAAGATTATGTTATGGTTCATGCTCCATTTATAATAAATCTGGCAAATAATAAAGATGAAAGAAAATATAATTTTTATATAAGTTTTATGAAAAAAGAAATTGAAAGATGCCAGTCTCTTGGAATTAAAAATTTAATATTTCATCCCGGAAGTGCCACTGATTTAACTTTAGATATTGCTTTAAATAATGTTGTTTATGGAATAAATCATATAATGAAAAATATTGATGATTTTACATTAATAATAGAATTTATGAGTGGAAAAGGCTCTGAAGTTGGAAAGAATATTGAAGAGTTAAAATATATATTAGAGAATATCAATTGTAAGGATAAAGTTGGAATATGTTTAGATACATGTCATATGAATGATTCAAATATTGATTTAAATCATTTTGATAATTTTTTAGATATATTTGATAATTTAATTGGTATTTCTAAGATTAAATGTATTCATATAAACGATAGCTTGAATGAAATGGGGGCTCATAAAGACAGGCACGCCAATATCGGTTATGGGAAAATAGGTTTTGATACATTATTATCAGTTTTATATAATCCGAGGTTGATGGATATTCCTAAAATATTAGAAACCCCATCGGTAAATGGAGTTTCATCTTATAAATACGAAATAGATATGATAAAAAATCAAAAATTCAGTGATTTTATATCTAATTTATAAACTTTTTATATTTCTCATATTTTTCAATTATTTTTGAATATAAAGAAGAACTAAATTTATCTTTATATTTTTTTATGTAACTGTAAAAATCATTATTTAATATTTCATCAGATTCATTTTTAATAATATTATATAAAGTACTTAATTCATTTTCAGTTATATTAATGCCTTCTTTAGAAACAAACTCCAATATATCACTTTTTTTAATTTCTGAAGCATATTTCCTTATCATTTCATTATTCATAAAAACCCCCTAGAATATCTTATGATTTTTAATATTATGTATATACTAATAAATATGAAAAAGTTGGAATTTTCAAATAATATAATTAAAAAAAAATTTAAGATTATATTGATATTACTTATAGTATCGTTTTCTTTTATTTTGTATAAATTAACTGATATAATTTTAATAAGTAATAATGAATATATAAAAGAATTAAGTTTAAGGCAGAATAAAACTTATGTAAGTGAATTTGCGCCAAGGGGAAAAATATTTGATAGAAATGGAAATGTATTAGTAGATAATGAAAAAATATATATAATAACATATACAAAAAAAAGTAATGTAACAGACTCCGAAGAAATAGAGTTAGCATCAAAATTATCAGAAGGTTTAAAATTAAATTATGAAAAAGTATCTCTTCAAAGTTTATTAAATTATTACTATATTTTGAATAAATCTGATATTACATCTAAAGCTAATATAAATATAACAAAAAAATATAATGATAGCACTATAACAAAAACAGAATATGAGACTTATTTAAAAAAGCTTATAACTTCAGATGATATAAAAAAACTAACAGAAGAAGATAAAAAGAAAGCCTATATATTTCATTTAATGAATATTGGATATAGAAATTCAAAAAAATTAATAAAGGATAATATTAATGAAGAAGAGGCAGTTTTTATAAAAAAATATAATAGTGATGGATTTGAGGTAGGTATTAACTATAAAAGAATATATCCATATGGAGAAACATTTAGAGCTTATCTAGGAAGTATTGGAAGCATTCCTGCAGAAGAAATAGATGAATATCTTGGTATGGGATATAGAAGAGATAAGATAGTTGGGATAAGTTATTTAGAAAAAGAATATGAGAGTGTTTTAAAAGGGAGTGATGAAGAATATATTCTAACAGCTTCGGGAGAAAAAATAATTACACAAAAATTAGAACCTGGCAATGACATTACATTATCAATTGATATAAACTTACAAAAAGATATAGAAAGTATTATTCATAAGCAGGTAATTTTAGCAAAAAAAGAAGCAAATACAAAATATTATAATAGAAGTTTCGTTATAATGAGCAATCCTAATACTGGTGAGATACTAGCCTCAGCTGCGGTAGGAGTATTAAATAATAAAAATAAAAGCAAGGTTGATTATTTAACGGATTTAACAAATTATGCCATAACTCCAGGATCTATCGTAAAAGGAGCTTCTCATATAGTTGGATATAAATATGGAGCAATTAAAATAGGAACAACTGTAACTGACGGGTGTATAAAAATAAAAAATACACCATCAAAATGCTCATGGAAAAGACTTGGAAAGGTAAATGATTTAACTGCATTAAAATATTCATCAAATTACTATCAGTTTTTAATAGCAATTAAAATCGGTAATGGAAAATATAAATATAATTCAGGTTTAAATTTAGAAACGGATGGTTTCAAAAAATATAGAGAAGTATTTAATTCATTTGGACTTGGAGTTAAAACGGGATTGGATATTTCTAATGAAACAGTGGGTTATATCGGAAATGATGATTATAATAATGCTTTACTTGATTATCCTATAGGGCAATATGAGACTTATACTCCCATGCAGTTAATGCAGTATATTAACACTTTGGCAACTTCTGGTACTAGAAATTCTCTTCATTTTTTAAAAAGAATAGATACCGAAGAATATAAGGTTCAAGTATTAAATGAAGTTGATATTGAGGATAAATATATGGAAAGGGTACGAGAAGGCTTAAAAATGGTGATGGAAAGTGGAGGAACTGGAAGAAGCAATGTTGATCCCAAGTTTAAAGCTGCAGGAAAAACTGGTACTGCTCAGAGTTTTATCGATACGAACAGAGATGGCAAGATAGATACAGAAACAACAAGCTCTGCTTTTGGTGGTTATATGCCCTATGATAATCCTGAAGTTTCAATAATTGTACTATCTCCTAATGTAAGTGATAGAAAAACATCTTATATGTCTAGAGTAAATAGAAAAATAGCAAAAGAGGTGACAAATTTATATTTTAAGAAATATAACATAAATAACTGAAGCATAAATTTTAGCTTTTAAAATAAAAAAATGTATGTTATAATCTCTATGTAATTAAAGAGGAGGTGTATTATGGCTAAGAAAGAAAACAGAGAAAGTATTAATTTAAAATGCAGCGTATGTGGAGAATTAAATTATTTAACAAACAAAAATAAGAAAAATACTGAAGGCAAAATTGAAATTAATAAATACTGTAAAAAATGCAACAAAACTACAAAACATGCAGAAAGAAAGGTTAGTTAATTATTATGATAAATGTTAATGATATTAAAAATGGCATGACCATTAAATATGATGGAAATGTTTATCAGGTAATTGAATTTCAACATGTAAAACCAGGTAAAGGCAGTGCGTTTGTTAGGACTAAACTAAAAAATTTAAAAACAAATTCAACACAGGAAATTACATTTAATGCCGGTATTAAAATTGAAAAGGCAATGGTAGAAAAAAAAGGATTATCATATTTATATAGTGATGGATCATCTTATGTGTTTATGGATAACACCACTTATGAGCAATTAGAACTTCCAGAACCCCAATTAACTGAAGAAAGAGATTTTTTAAAAGAAAATATGGATGTGGAAGTAATTATCTATGAAGGAAGTGTTATAGGTATTTCTATCCCCGAAAAAGTTTCATATAAGGTTATAAAAACAGAAAATGCAGTCAAAGGAAATACTACAAGTGGGGCACTTAAAGATGCTACAATTGAAACAGGATATACTTTGAAAGTTCCATTATTTATTGGCGAGGGCGAAGAAATTATTATAACAACTAGAGATGGAAAATATTCATCAAGAGCGTAAAGATATTTCAATTGTAACTTTAAAATGTAGTTATTTTTATTGAAATATAGCATATACTATGATAATATTAATTTGTAAAGGACATATCTAATTTTAGATTAGTTAGGTATACTCCTTAATTAGGGTTGCATCCTAACGTTTCGTAATAGAAGCAATTAGGATGTTTTATTTTATTTAAATATCAGTATAAATACTAATATAAACAAGAGGATTATAATGAATGCATTGAAATTTCTTTCCTTCTTCATCTAACCACCTCCTTTACATTTGACTGAAAAGGAGTACATCACTAATGCCAATTAAAATATGTCCGATAATCAATATATCAAAACTATAAATCAGTTTCAAATCAGTATATTTGATATTTACCCTGAAAATTATAGTTATAATTAAATTTTCCTGCTACAGTAAAATTATATATTTAATTAATAAATTAATCATTTTTTCTTTTTTTATATAAACTTGTCTTATTTTGAATTTTAATTCATAAAATGTGTACAGCTTAATATAATTTATTAGTAAATAAGGAGGGTTATTTGTGATAAATAAACAAAGTCTATGGTTTTTAACATTACTTACTCTAATTTTAGTTTTAGGAGTATATTATGTCACTATGCCAAATGAACTGTTAAAAACTAAAGATGTATTAAAATCCATTAACGAAGAAGTTGAAGTAAATGTAGAAGAAAGCGACAAACTTGTAGCGCTTAGAGTTGAAAGAGATGAAGAAATAGAGATGTCTATGAAAGAACTTCAGGATATATTAACATCAGCCTCTACTAGTGCAGATGAGAAAAACAATGCTTTTGAAGAATTAAAATTATTAAATCTTACTAAAGGAAAAGAAGAAGAGCTAGAGCAAAAAATACTGGATAATTTTAAAATAAAATCTTTTATTGAAGTAAACTCTGATCAAGTTAAAGTAGTAATAAATTCTACTGAGCACAATGCCTCTTTAGCAAACAACATAATGAGGTCAATTCAGGAAGAATATGATAAAAAGATGTACATTACAGTCAAATTTGAGAGTTAATAGGCAATAATTCTCACTTATAATTCATTTCCTCATAAAATATTTTAGAAAAGTATAAAAACTTACTAAGTATGAAAGGTGAGGATAGTAGTGAATAAAAACATATTAACAAAAAGAGAAAAAGAAGTTTTCAATCTTTTAGTTCAAAATAAATCTACCAAAGAAATAGCAAATGAATTATATATCAGCGAAAAAACAGTAAGAAATCATATTTCTAATTCTATGCAGAAGCTGGGATGTAAAGGACGTGCTGGGGCAGTTATTGAACTATTAAAACTTGGCGAAATTAGTTTAAAATGACTTATTAAGTCATTTTTTTTTATATAAACAATATAATTTCTTGAGGTGTATAAAATATGAAAATGATGTCAATAAGAAAAATTACACTCACTACTTTAGCTTTACTTATAGTAGCTTTACTTTATTTTTTTCCAACTAATAAAGATGAATTAAAATTAAAAGAAACAATTACTTATTATGATGAATCAAATTATAAAGGGGTTTATTTGATGGATAAATATAATTATGTATCAAAGTTAAAATTACCAATAGAAGAGGAAAAATTAGAAAGTATTATAAGAGAAAAAATTGAATATCTTACTATAAACAGTGAAAAAGAAAGCAGTATACCAAATGGATTTAGACCAATAATACCTATAAATACCAAGGTTTTAAACATAGATATAAATAACAAAATTTTAACAATAAATTTTTCAAAGGAATTGCTTGATATTAAAGCGGTAGATGAAGAACATATGATTGAAGCCATAATATTCTCTCTTACTGAACTTGATGGAATAGAAAAGGTAAAAATACAAGTTGAAAGTGTGACATTATTAAAATTACCTAACAGTAAAAAAGCATTACCGGAGTTACTGAATAGAAGTTTCGGAATAAATAAAATATATGAATTTGATACCTTAAGTGGATTAACTAAGACAATCATTTATTATGTTAATGAAATAAACGATGAAATATATTACACTCCAGTCACTAAAGTATCTAACGATGGAAGAGACAAAGTGACTGTAATAATTGAGGAACTAAAAAGTTCTATAATATATCAGAGTAATTTAAGCAGTTATTTAAATGCTAATGCGGAACTTACTAAATATGAAATTGTAGAAGATTCCATAATCTTAATATTTAATGATAAAATTTTTGATGGTGAAAGTAAAAATATTTTAGAAGAAGTTGAGTATACTATTAGTATGTCATTAATGGATAATTTAAATGTTAATGAAGTGATCTTTCAGGTTGGTAGCGATAAAATAATAACAACAACTTCTAAAACTCTTGAATAATCTTAATATTTATTGTATAATCTTTGATGTATTCAGGAGTTGTTCTCGTAGCTCAGCAGGATAGAGCAACAGCCTTCTAAGCTGTCGGTCGCACGTTCGAATCGTGTCGAGAACGCCATTTAGATGTTTAAAATATAAGGGAAAACCTTATGTTTTTAATTTTTATAGTACTCACTTGATTTTGGTGCTTTTTATGTTTTTCGCTTGTAGATGGCGAGTAATAGATGATTCTATTTGAAAATATTGGAAACTTTATCTTAATTGATAGAGTTTTCTTTTTGATTAAGCTGAAAAGGTTGAATGAAAATTTTAAACAATTTATGAAATTTATTGTTTAAAATTAGGGTTACATTCCCCG
>CAZBKY010000008.1:0-24740 GCA_964492595.1 uncultured Muribaculaceae bacterium | reverse complement strand
GGAGTAAATAACAAGCCAAAAATTACTTTTCGGCTTGCTTTAATACTGCTTGTGCTGCTGCTAATCTTGCAATCGGCACTCTATATGGACTGCATGATACATAATTAAGGCCTATTTCATTACAAAATTCTACTGAACTTGGATCTCCGCCATGTTCCCCGCATATTCCTAATTTTATGTCTGACCTAATACTTCTACCCTTTTCTACTGCCATTTTAATCAATTGCCCAACACCTTTTGTATCTATTCTTGCAAATGGATCACTTTCAAATATTTGTTTTTGATAATAATCACTCAAAAATTTACCGGCATCATCTCTACTAAATCCATAAGTCATTTGAGTTAAATCATTTGTTCCAAAACTAAAGAATTCAGCTTCTGTCGCGATTTCATCTGCTGTTATTGCGGCTCTTGGGATTTCAATCATTGTTCCTATTTTATAATTTAATTTATAATTTTGCTCTTCAAATACTTTATTTATAGTTTCAACAACAATATTTTTGACAAACTTAAATTCTTTGATGTCTCCAATTAAAGGAATCATTATTTCTGGCTCTACTTTTAACCCTGTTTTATCAACATTAATTGCCGCCTCCATAATAGCTCTTGTTTGCATTTTAGCAATTTCTGGGTATGTTACAGCAAGACGACAGCCTCTATGTCCCATCATTGGATTAAATTCATGTAAATCTTCTATTCTTGTTTTTAAATTCTCAAATGATATATTTAATTCTTTAGCTAAAGGCTTAATTTCTTCATCTGTATGAGGTAAAAATTCATGAAGCGGCGGATCCAAATAACGAATTGTCACTGGAAAACCCTTCATAACTTTGTATAATTCTTCAAAGTCTCCCCTTTGCATTGGAAGAAGTTTTGCAAGTGCCTTTTCTCTTTGCTCTAAAGTTTCAGAAAGTATCATTTGTCTCATAGCAAATATTCTTGATTCTTCAAAAAACATATGTTCAGTTCTACATAATCCAATACCTTCAGCACCAAACTTTATTGCTTCAAGTGCATCTTTAGGTGTATCTGCATTTGTTCTTACTTTTAGTGTTCTTACCTTATCTGCCCAAGACATAAATCTTTCAAAGTTTCCGCTTATTTCAGGGTCAACTGTCTTTATTATACCTTTATATACTTTTCCAGTAGAGCCATCAAGAGAAATATAATCTCCTTTTTTTAATTCTTCTTTATTAGGTAAAATCAGTACTTTTCTATTTTCATCTATTTTCAATTCTCCACATCCAGAAATACAGCATCTTCCCATACCACGGGCGACAACTGCTGCATGTGAAGTCATTCCTCCTCTGATAGTTAAAATTCCTTGTGATAAATTCATCCCCTCAATATCTTCGGGAGATGTTTCGCCTCTTACTAAAATAACTTTTTCTTTATTATTTTTATTTATTTCTTCCAACACTTCCTGTGCGCTAAATACTATTTTTCCACTGGCCGCACCAGGAGAAGCTGCAAGTCCTGTAGCAATAACTAAAGCATTTTTGAGTTCAACAGTATCAAAATTAGGATGCAGAAGTTGATCTAAAGCTTTAGGCTCTACTTTAAGTAATGCCTCTTCTTCACTAATCATTCTTTCATCAACTAAATCAACAGCTATTTTTAAAGCGGCCTGTGCAGTTCTTTTCCCATTTCTTGTCTGAAGCATAAATAATTTTTCGTTTTCAATGGTAAACTCCATATCCTGCATATCTTTGTAGTGACGCTCTAATATTTCACATGTTTTTACAAACTCAGCATAAACTTCAGGCATGGTATCGACTAAAGTTTCTATATTTTGAGGAGTTCTAACTCCTGCAACAACATCTTCTCCCTGAGCATTTATTAAATATTCTCCATAAAGTTTTTTTTCTCCAGTTGAAGGGTTTCTGGTGAATGCAACACCTGTACCGCAAGTATTTCCCATATTTCCATATACCATTTCCTGAATATTTACTGCAGTACCCCAGTCTGATGGTATATCATTCATTCTTCTATAATATATTGCTCTTTCGTTATTCCAGCTTCTGAACACAGCTGTGACTGCCTCTATTAACTGTACTTTAGGGTCTTGAGGAAAATCAGTTCCTGAAAGTTCTTTATAAATACTTTTGAATTTCATTGCAATTTTATACATATCGTCTTCTTTCAAATCTGTATCAAATTTAGCGTTTTTCTCTTCTTTATATTCATCTAATAATCTTTCAAATGAAGCTTTAGAATAACCTTTTACCACATCTGCAAACATCATTATAAATCTTCTATATGAATCATATACAAATCTTTTATTGCCAGAATTTTTAGCAAAGTTTTCACATACTTCATCATTTAAGCCTAAATTTAAAACTGTATCCATCATTCCTGGCATACTTGCTCTAGATCCACTTCTAACTGATACTAGTAAAGGATTATTTAAATCTCCCATTTTCTTTTCTGTTAATGTTTCTAACTTTGTTAATGATGAAAAGATTTCATTTACAATATTTTCACTTATTACCTGATTATCTTCATAATATTTTGTACAGGCTTCAGTTGTAATAGTAAAACCTCTTGGAACTGGCAAACCAATATTAGTCATTTCTGCTAAATTAGCTCCTTTTCCTCCAAGAAGATTTTTCATTGACTTATCTCCCTCATTAAACATATATACATATTTATCCATTCTAAAATTACCTCCTTTGTATACCTTTTTATTTTATCAGACAAACAAAATCTATGCAATTAATTTGTATATTTTAACCAAAAATAAATATATTATTTTTATAAAAATTTATCATTAACATATGAATGTTGTTTGAAAATTATTCTTTACTTCTTGGATGACATTTCAAGTATGTATTTCTTAATTCTTCATTTGTAATGTGAGTATACACCTCTGTTGTAGTTAAATTTTCATGTCCTAATAGTTCTTGCACCACTCTTATATCACAACCAGAATTTAACATATGAGTGGCAAATGTATGTCTTAATGTATGAGGGCTTACTTTTGATTTAATTGATACATTCTTCATTATTTTATCAATTATAAATTCTACTCCTCTAGTATTTAAAGGTTTATTATTTCTTGATGGGAATAACCAGTTACTGTTATATTTGATGTAATTATTACTATTTAAATATTCTTCTAAAGCTGTCTTAGCATATTCTCCAAAATATACTATTCTTTCTTTATTTCCTTTCCCTATTATTCTAATCAAGTTTGAATTAAAATCTATATCACTTACTTTAATATTTACTAATTCACCTACTCTAATTCCTGTCGCATATAAAAGCTCAATTATTAAATTATCTCTTAATTTGTTTTTACCTTCTAAAGATATTTTTAAAATGTTCTCTAGCTCGTTATATTCAATGTAGTTAGGTATCTTTTTCTCTTTTTTAGGATAAAGTATATATTCTGTGGGATTGTTATCAATAATTTTCTTTTTATTTAAAAATTTATAAAAACTTTTAAATGTACTTATTTTTCTTGAGATAGTAGATCTTTTTGATTTTTTATCATTTAAAAATTTTAAATAACTGATTATGTCATCTTCTGTTATTAGACTTAACTCTTTATTTAAAAACTCAAAAAACTCTATTAAATCAATTTCATATGATCTAATAGTTTTATCGGAATAATTTTTTTCAACTTCAAGATAATCTAAAAACATATCAATATATTTTTTCATATATAAATTTTAACATTTATAAGTAAATAAGTAAAATTAAGTATAAATAGTTTTAATAATCACAATTATTTGGTGTTCTTGGAAATGCAATAACATCTCTTATATTTTCAACTCCCGTTAAATACATTATTAATCTTTCAAACCCAAGACCAAATCCGGCATGATAACATCCACCGTATTTTCTTAGATTCAAATACCATTCAAGATTTTCTTTTGATATATTAAGTTCATTCATTCTTGCAAGCAGTTTATCATAGTCATCTTCTCTTTGACTGCCCCCTATTAGTTCTCCTGCTCCTGGGACTTCCAAATCAACTGCTGCGACTGTCTTTCCATCAGGATTTTGTTTCATATAAAATGCCTTTATTTCTTTAGGCCAGTTTGTAATAAATACTGGAGAATTAAAATATTCTGTAATATATTTTTCGTGTTCTTTAGCAATATCAGCACCAAATTCGGGAGTAAATTCCCATTTTCTATCAGATTTTTTTAATATTTCAATTGCTTCTTCGTAAGTTATTTTATTAAACTCACTATTTAATAATTTTTCTAACTTCTCTTTCAAACCTTTTTCTACAAAATTATCAAAAAGTTCTATTTCAAGCGGGCAAGCATTCATTACATATTTGACAACAAATTTAAGCATTTCCTCTGCAACTTTCATAATTCCTTCTAAATCACAGAATGCTACTTCAGGCTCTATCATCCAAAATTCATTGGCATGTGTTTTAGTATTTGAGTTTTCTGTTCTCATAGTAGGACCAAAGGTATATATTTTTTTATATGCCAAAGCAAAAGCTTCTCCATGAAGTTGTCCTGACCCCGTAATATAGGTAGGTTTCCCAAACAAATCTTTTTTAAAATCAACTTTTTTATCTTCTGTTAAAGGAAGTTTATTTAAGTCCAGTGTTGTCACTTTAAACATTTCTCCAGAACCTTCACAATCTGCACCAGTTATAATTGGACTATGAAGATAAATATAGTTGTTGCTTTGAAAATATTCATGTATAGCATGTGCTGCAACACTTCTAATTCTAAATACTGCATTAAATAAATTTGTTCTTGGTCTTAAGTATGCCATCTCTCTTAAAAATTCATTTGTATGTCTTTTTGGCTGAATTGGATAATCTTCAGGAGAATCACCTAAAACCTCTATACTTTTAACTTTTATATCATAAAGCTGGCCTGAACCTTCCGATTTAACAACAATTCCTACAGCTCTTATCGCAGAGCCCACTCTAATTTTAGCTATTTCATCAAATGTTTTTAACTCATTATCATAAACTAACTGTAAATTTTTAAAATAAGTTCCATCGTTAAAATCAATAAATCCAAAAACAGCTTGTTTTCTATGATTTCTAACCCATCCTTCAAGGGTAACCTCTTTATTAAGATATTTTTCAATATCTTGCATTAAATCTTTAACATCCATATTTTCTCCTTATACATTTAATGATAAATATTCTACTATTTTATCATATTCAAGTTTTATATTTTCTTTTGTAACATTATCTTTTATAGTTGCGTAACCACCTTTTGCTTCTTCTGAACCAACAATTATTATAAATTTAGGATTAATCTCTTCTACAATTTTAAATTGAGACTTCATATTTTTGTTTAAATAACTTGTTTCTATTATGAAGCCATTACTTCTAAGTAAATCAACGAGCTCATAAGCATAAGCATCTTCATCTAAATTCATTATATAGGCATCTATGCTGTTTTCAAAATTTAATTTTTCTTCCTCTTTAAGAAGTATCATAAGTCTTTCTATACCTAAAGCAAAGCCTACTGCAGGTATATTTTTGCCTCCCAAATTCATAACAAGATCATCATATCTTCCACCACCACAAACTGTATTGGCAGTTCCTAGAGTTTTTCCTTCAGAGATTATTTCAAAAACAATATCTGTATAATAATCAAGTCCCCTTACTAAATTGCTATCTTCTTCGTATGGTATATCCAGTACATCTAAAGCTTTTTTTATTTCATTAAAATAATTTTTAGACTCTAGAGTAAGATAATCATTTATTTTAGGCATATTTAGAATTATCTCATTGTCTTTATCTATTTTGCAGTCTAATATTCTAAGTATATTACTATCATATCTTTTTTTGCAATCTTCGCATAAATTATTTATTTTATCCTTTAAATACTTAGATATTGCAGTTTTATAATTTTCTCTCGACAAAGTATCGCCTAAACTATTAATTTTAACTTTTAAGCTGTTTAATCCTAAGTCATTTAGTAATCTATAAGCAATGCTTATCACCTCGGCATCCTGATATGCATTTTTTACACCAAATGCCTCAACTCCAAATTGAGTAAATTCTCTTAATCTTCCACTTTGTGGTCTTTCATATCTATATGCGGATCCAAAATAGTAAAATTTATTTGTTTCTTTAACATAAAGTTTGTTTTCAAGAAGCATTCTTACAACTCCTGCAGTAAACTCAGGTCTTAATGTCATATTTCTACTTCCTTTATCAACGAAGTTATATGTTTCCTTGTTTACTATATCGGTGGTTTCCCCAACACTTCTTATAAATAATTCGCTTGCTTCAAATGTAGGGATTTTTATAAATTCATAATTATAAGACATCATAAAAGAAGATATATAATTTCTAATATATTCATAAGATTTACCCTCACTTCCATACAAATCTAATGTACCTTTTGGTTTTTGTATCATAAAATCACTTCCAAACTATTTATATTATATATTATATTTTATTAAAAAAACAGAGATTTACTAAACAATTTAGAAAAAACTCTTGAAATTAAAAATATAATTTGATAGCATAACTTTTATCCCTTTAAAAAAGGCGAATCAATAAAAGATAAGGAGGCGAATGAAAATGCATAAGGCAATTTTAATTGCAACAGTAATTCAATCTATGATGCCCGGATCTCAATATGGTTCTCAAGATCCAAAGCTATATTATAACCCAAGTGCTTATAATAATTTTGACAGCCAATATGGTGCATATAAACAAAGAGCACGTTGCAGAAAAATTAATAATGTACCTGTAGGACACACTTATTACTGTCAAACAAACATTGGAAAACGCCAAAGATAAAAAAGAGTAATTTAGCAATATATTATTCTTTTTTTTCATATATTCTAATATGATAAAGAAGCTGATGGAAAACAAATTTGCAAAATCAACTATTATACTGCTTACTGGTGGTTTTTTGTCTAAGTTATTAGGTTTTATATTAAAAATTATTATTACAAGACAAATTGGTACAGAAGGTATCGGGTTATATAGTATGCTTATGCCGACTTTTGCATTTTTTACTACCTTAGCTGTTTTTTCTTACCCTGTTGCAATCAGCTCTTTAGTTGCAGAAAACAAGCGAAGCAGTAAAAAAATAATATTTTCTATAATACCAGTTTCCATTTTAATAAATATTATTATAATTATCTTTATTATTATACTTGCTCCCTTCCTTTCAACAGTTCTTTTAAAAGAACCTTCCTTAGAGTTTCCAATAATATGTGTGGGACTAACACTGCCATTTATTGGACTATCCTCTATTATAAAGGGCTATTTTTGGGGTAAGCAAAGAATGAGTCCTTATATAATATCTAATATAGGAGAACAAATAGTAAGAATAGTTATTTTGATTATATTAGTGCCTAGACTTGTTAAAATAAATATGACACTCACAATATGTGCGATAATACTTGTAAATGTGGTTAGCGAAATCATATCTATAATAATTATGATGTTTGGGTTTCCCAAAAGTTCTAAAATCACTAAAGAGGATTTAAAAATAAGTAAAAGAGAAATAAAAGATGTAATGAATATAAGTATTCCTTCTACCGGAAGCAAGATAATAGGCTCACTCTTTTATTTTCTTGAACCCATTATTTTAACAAATATACTTTTATATATAGGATATTCTAAAAATTTTATAAATAATGAATATGGAATATTAAACGGCTACAGTTTATCTTTACTTTTACTACCTCAATTTTTTACTCAATCTATTTCTACCGCTTTAGTTCCAGAATTATCTAAAAACTATTCTATTGGCAACAAAGAAATGTGTATAAAAAGAATTAAACAAATAGTTATATTTTCATTTTTAATAGGACTAGCATCCACAATAATTATATATATATTCCCAGAAGAGCTTTTAACTTTATTATTTAATACAACTAAAGGCGCTAGTTACATAAGAGTTTTAGCTCCCTTCACTCTACTCTATTTTATAGAAATTCCTTTAATAAATGCTCTTCAGGCTTTAAATAAAGCTAAAGAGTGCATGAAGATAACTCTTAAATCAGAAATAATAAGAACAGTGTCTATTGTACTCTTTTCATTCTTAAAAATAGGCATGTATTCTCTAGTAATAGCAATTATAACAAATCTTATAGTATCAACTTTATCATATTATAAAAGTTTAAAGAAGATTTTTACTTAACTTCATTTCTTTTTATGATAAATATATCATTGTTTTTATAAAAAGCATAAAATACGTTTTTTAAATCAATATTTTTTTCACTGAGTATATTTTCAACCCATTTTAAATCTTTCTTTAAATATTTTAATGTTTCTTTTTGAACTAACCCATCAAGAATTAAAGGAAATGGATTTGAAGATGTTAGCTTTAAAAAGTTATATTTAAAAATAGATAAACTCCCATCATTTTCAAGTATTGCGTATTCTACATCATCTAAATTTTTAATATTTTTCTTTCTAAGTTCTAGTAGCATATCATCCAAAGTATATCTTTGTTTTACAAGCTCATTAAAGTTTATTTTCCCCTTATCAATTATTAAAGATGGTTTGCCTTCAAGTATATTTCTAAATTTATTTGATTTTATAGATATAAATGCAAATATAATTTCTAAGATTAATAAAACCACAATAGGTAGTACCGTTAAAAGAATTGAATCTTCTCTTTTTTCGATACTTATAGCAACAAGTTCGGCCATTAAAATACTAATTACTAAATCTTGTATACTAAGCTGACCAATTTCCCTTTTTCCCATTATTCTAAAAACTATTATAATAAAAATATAAAAAAATATTGTTCTGGATATTACAATCAAAAAATCCATATCATCACCTGTATATATTATGAAGAGTTAATAGTTTTTTTAAACAAAAAAATTCATAAAAATGAATTTCTTATTTTATAATATTGTATTCTTTTTTTAATTTTTTATATTTTCTTTTGCTATCAGCAATATATTTGAACTAATTATAAAAAACTGTCAAACAACTTACTTTGTGAGCCTTATTTAGATTAATCTAATTTTCTAATAAGTTCTGTTATTTGTGTACCTAATTGTAAATTATTAGAAATATACAGCAGTTGTTTATAATTTGAATCTAAAACATAACTATCCAAATCACGGAATTTCCATGCCAGTGAGCCGGCGGGTAACCCTATTGTTTTTTCTAGATTTAAAACTTCAATAATTAACTCAATTTTCTCAAGAGAATCAACTTCCAAACAATATCTTATATCAAGCTTTAAATTTAAAGCATCTCTCAACATATTTAATTCCTCAGACCCCCATTGAGTAAAATTAAAATCCTCAGCGGCTTGCTTTAAACATTCTTCTCGGTTTGCTTTCTCTTCTATGCTTTCTTCTTCAACTGAAAAATATTCTAAAATTTTTTGTTTTATCTCATCCATATTGTACTCCTCCTTTAATGGTTTTTATATTAGCATTAATGCTAAAGGTTATCAATAATTTTATATCTTTTTTATTCAACCTTTATTTTTCAATTCATATTATAGTCAAATAAAGAATAAATTTACTATGGGGGATTACAAATGAATAGAATAAAAATTTATTTAAGAGGGGTTTTGATATTTTATATTTTATTTTTAATGTATTTGGTTATAATCACTACTTTAAATTATTATAATGTATTTAACTACAAAACAATATCGGTTGTTAACTTTATAAGTATGATTATGCTGTTTATGTTTGCGGGTTTTGGTGTTGCACTAAAAAGCCAGAAGAAAGGCTATATAAATGGACTTATAATTGGAGCATTTAATGTAGTATTATTCTTGTTTCTAGCCTTTATACTGGGTGAATCACCTAAACTAACTATTGGTATATATTTTTTAATACTGCTGTTATCCTCAACTATAGGTGGTATGTTTGGAATAAATTTTAAAAACAAAAATACTGTTAAGTAAAAGGTTCAAATATTATATTTCCTTTATTTTTAATAGCTTTGTTTTTTTCAGTTTCATTTTTAACTACAGCAAATAGTTTAGGTTTATTAATTCTTAAAATATTAGACTCTGTTTTAATATTAAAAACTAAAAAATCATAATTATAAATGAAATTTAAAACTCTATATATAAAATATATATTGTTTTTTTTATAAGGTATAATTAATCCTACATATTCATTTTTAAATAATGTTTTAATTAATGGATAAAAGCTTATGATAGCATATTCTCCTTTATAGTTTTTTAATAATAAATTTACCTTTTGAGAAAGTTTTTTAAAGGTTTTATAATTATTATTACATTTTAGTTCAATCATAATAGGGACTTTTCCATTTACTAATTTAAGTAAATCATTAAATTTTAATATTTTAGAAGAAGTGTTTAAATATTTTATACTGTTTATATCTTCTTCTGTTAAATTATATACTCTTTTATTTATTCCAGTTAATCTTTTAACGTTGGTATCATGAAAAACAATTACTTCTCCATATTTAGTAATTCTTAAATCCAGTTCAATTGGGTAATTATATTTAATTGCATATAAAAAAGATAAAATTGAGTTTTCAATTATACCTTTAGAATTATCAAAATATCCTCTATGGGCGATAGGTCTTTTAAGTAGCCAATGATTAGAAGAAATTTGTTTCATAAAATAAACACTCCTTAATTAATAATATTTTCAATGCCTATTTTTTATATCTTTTTACAAAATCATCTCTGAATTTTAACAATGTGTCATTTTCAATGTTTTTTCTTATATCTTCTACAAGTTTTGTTAAAAATCTTATATTATGAATTGATAGAAGTCTTGAGGCAAGCATTTCTTCACTTACTATTAAATGCCTTATATATGCTTTAGTATAATTTTTGCAGGTATGACAATCACAGCTATTCTCTATTGGTGAAAAATCTTCTTTATATTTTAAGTTTCTTAAATTAATTTTACCACCAATAGTAAATGCGTTTGAATGCCTTGCCAGTCTTGTAGGCAAAACACAATCAAATATATCAATGCCTCTGATAACTCCTTCTATTATATCAATTGGATCACCCACTCCCATTAAATATCTTATTTTATTTTTTGGAAGATATGGAGTAGCATAATCTATCATTTTGTATTTGGTGATGGCATCTTCTCCTACACTAACACCCCCGATTGAATATCCATCAAAGCCAATTTTAACAGTTTCAATAGCAGAGGTCCTTCTTAATTCTTCAAACTCTCCACCCTGAACGATACCAAATAATGCCTGATTTTTATTTTTATGTATTTTTTTGCCACGAATGGCCCATCTAAGTGTTCTTTCTATTGAACTCTTCATATATTCGTATGATACCGGATATGGAGGACATTCATCAAAGCTCATTATTATATCAGCTCCTAATTTATTTTGAATCTCTATGGATTTTTCGGGAGTTAAAAATAATTCACTTCCATCAAGGTGACTTTTAAATCTTACTCCCTCTTCTTTAATATCTTTAGGGCTTGCAAGTGAAAATACTTGAAAACCGCCACAGTCAGTTAATATAGGACCGCTGTGATAATTCATAAATTTATGAAGGCCACCAGCTTTATAAACAATATCCTCTCCCGGTCTTAGCCATAAATGATATGTATTTGATAAAATCACATCAGCTCCAGATATTTTCAAATCTTCTACTGATACGTTTTTTACAGTCGCCTGTGTTCCTACAGGCATAAACATAGGGGTTTTGTGTTTTCCATATTTAGTGATGAATTGTCCTAATCTTGCATTACAATAGCTACTTTCTTTAATTACTTTAAATTTTAAATTCATAAAACTTTATTCCTTTATAAATTTATTATTTTTAATTATATATTCAAAAAAACTTTTAGAAAACAATACATTTTTTAATGCCCTCAAAGAAGTAAAAGCTGCGATTGAATTTATTTCACATACTGTATAACCACTCTCGGTAAATAATAAATCTATTCCTGTAAAATCAAAACCCAAAAGCTTAGCTACTTTTAGTGAAATTTCTTTTATTTCATCATCAACCTCATATGCTGTTGCATATCCTCCTTGACTTATATTAGCTCTAAATTCATCACTTTTACTTGAATTTCTTTGGACACACCCAAGTATTTCTCCATCAAGAACATATACTCTTAAATCTTTTCCATAAGTACTTTTTATATATTCTTGATATATGTAATTCTTTTTATATTTAATTTTCAGATATTCTTCTTTTGAATTAATTAATTTTACACTCTTCCCTTGGCTTCCAAAATTATCTTTTGCCACAAAAGGAGTGCCTAATATCTTTGTTATTTCTTTATATCTCAATTTTTTCTTTCCAGGAAATAAAGTCTTGGGAGTTTTTATATTGTTATTTGCAAGAATTGTATGCACTCTAAATTTATCCTTAGCAATTACCATCGCTTCGGGATCATTAATTAACTTTACACCTTTTTCTTTCAAAAATCTACCTATAGTGATTGACATTGTTCTTAAAAATACAAAACTGGGAAAATTTTTAATTTTTTCTTTTTTATAATACATTTCCAAAGTTTCCCCCGCAACTAAAGATATGTCCTCACAATTTATTATTTCAATATTTACTCCATATTCTTCAGCTCTTTTTTTCATAGTATTTAAAAAACTTGTACCATTATTTATTCCGATTTTTGAATATATAAACCAGCCATCAACTTTTTTATTCATTTTTTACCTCCAATATATTTAAAACATTATTAATTAAATTTTCAAGCTCATCTAATTTTATTGCTATTTTTAACCCTCTTAATTCAAAATAATTTTTATTTAGATAATTTACTATAGCATATTTTCCTGTATAAATCTTCTGTTTTTTTAAGTGAATTTCATAAGTTGATTTTTCAAATACTTTATTATATTTATTTTTAAAAAACATATTTTTATTTTTATGCAAATAATTTATCAAATCTTTATGATATTTTATTATATCTTTTTTGGCAAATCTTAAATTCAATGAAGAATTATAACTTGTTTTATATATTATTGTTTCTTTGCTATTCCTTATTATTTTTAAAATTTTAAAATATATTTCTAATAAATCTGTTTTGTTAATTGGTTTTAATACAATTGAAAATGAATAATCACTGATAACTCCGCTTACTCTCTTGAAATATCCCTTATCTGATATTATATTTTTTAATTTAGATAATAGAGTTTCAATATACATTTTATCATGAATGTTGTAATTAATCCCTAAACTCATTTCAATCCCAACTAAATTAGGTTTATAATCATATTCTATATAATCTATGTTAAGAATTTTATCAAAGTCAAAGTTATAATTTTTTTCAAAATCAGTTTCAATATCCTTATTATCTAATTTATTTATTAAATCAATTAACACTCCAATTATTTTATTAAATGCATCAATTCTAGTTTTGGGCCAACGATATTTTTTACTTATTTCCAATTGAAGTGTATTAATATTAGTTTTTTTTCTCATATCATAGCTAATTGATCCAGCCCCAGATGTCATAATTTTGTCTAATAATATTGAGTTAATATCATTATCTATAAAATTATTATAAATGGTTTTTATAATTTTTTTATCTGATAAATTATTTCCATAATATGTACCAAGTTCTATATCAAATTTATGTGAAAAAAGTCCATGTAAATCTATTAATAATTTTATATTATTATCCTTTATATACTTTTCTAGTTCATCTTTATAATTTGAATTTTTATCGTAGTTGGCATCATCAGACATATTTCTAGTTTTAATTATGAGATGGCAATTTGTATTTTTTTGAATTATTTGCGATATTACCCCAATATAACTTTCTCTTATTTTTATTTTACCGCCTCTTAATTGACTTACTGAATGAGGACAGGAAATCATAATTTTAGAATTTTTGCCCAGAATTATTTTATGACCTTTCTCATCTGTAATATCTCCTTGATTTTTATATTTTTCTTCCAATTCTTTAGCTTCTTTGTATGAAATATAATGCTTCATAATTAACCAGCCTGTTCTGTTTTAAGTTTTTGTATCTTCTGTTTTAATTTCTTATCTGGAAGGATTAGAACTGGTCCTTTGCTATCTAAGGCAATAATAAGAATTTTATCTTTAGATACGACTTCTTCAATAGTCTTTTTAGAAATTTTTTGAAAACTTTTTTCAAACAAAATTTTTAGATTTTTGTATGTTCTTTTCTCTTTTTTATTAGAAATAGCGATTTTGTCATAAAATAAGGCATTTGTTATCTCTTTAATTAAATTTATCAATTCACTAGGAGTTATATCAACCCTAACATTTCTTATCTCAACTAATTTTGTATCAAGATAATTAACCCATAAATACTTGTTAGATATCTTTTTTTGAAACTTTAAATAATCTTTATAAGAATATTTAAATACAAATTGCTTATACTCATTTTCCTCAAAATATTCACTATTGGATAAAGCAAAAGCATTTAATCTTTTATGTGATTCTTCTTTATCTAAAATATCATACTGGTTAAAATTCAAGTGAATTCCACAATTATTTTCTTTAGACAAGCAAATTGACCCTTGAGATATTTCGATTATTTCAAGGAGTTTAGAATATATAGTTTTAATTTTAGTTGGAGTAAGCGGATCAAGTACAATTTCAAAATTATAATCTCCAATAATTGTCGCATCTTTTACAAAATATCCATTTTTACCAATTAATTTTTTAATATTGCTGATTAATTTTTTTATAAAAGTATATCTGTCTCTTGTATAATTTACCGCTATTTCGATTTCTAATCCAACCTGGTTAAACTTAATTTCGCTTAAGTCTCTTTTATATCCATAAATAGGTTTGATATCGAGTATATTATCATATCTTTTCTTCCAATTAATTTTTTTCATTATTCATTCCTCCTTCTTTTATATACATGGCATCTCCAAAGCTGAAAAATCTATATTCTTTTTCTATAGCTTCTTTATACGCATTCATTATATTTGTTTTCCCTGCAAAGGCACTGACTAGCATAATAAGTGTACTCTTAGGTAAATGAAAGTTAGTAATTAACTCACTGACCGCTTTAAATTCATAGCCCGGATATATAAATATATCTGTCTCTTCTTTTGTACTAAAAAATTTATTATATTTATTATAATTACTTTCCAATGTTCTTACTGAGGTTGTCCCAACACATACAATTTTTTTATTATTTTCTTTAGCATTATTTAAAGATTTAGCCACTTGTTCGCTTATTTCATAATATTCACTATGCATTTGATGCCCTCTTATATCAGCTGATGATACCGACTTAAAAGTACCAAGCCCAATATGAAGAGTCACATATAATATTTCTACACCTTTTCCCTTAATTTTATTCAGTAATTCTTCTGTAAAATGCAGTCCTGCAGTGGGTGCAGCTGCACTACCTAATGTTGAAGCATATACTGTCTGATAACGAGTGTTATCTTTTAACTTTTTATGAATGTAAGGGGGTAAAGGCAATGCTCCAATACTTTCTAATATTTGAGTAAATATACCTTCATAATTCATTTTTATATGGGTAATCCCATCTTTATATAATTTTATTACTTGTCCACTTAAATTATTACCAAATTCAATAATAGAATTCTCTTTTATTCTTTTTTGAGGTTTAACTAAACATTCCCATATATTTTCGTTTATCTC
The DNA here is from genome assembly GCA_964492595.1 of uncultured Muribaculaceae bacterium. GTDB lineage: Bacteria > Bacillota_I > Bacilli_A > RF39 > UBA660 > CAYNFP01. The sequence goes on along the minus strand of CAZBKY010000008.1, from coordinate 9,225 downwards.
TTTTAATAAAAGTACCTCTATTTTTGCACCAGACTCAGATTTTATTCCATATATTCTAGAGGGCAGTACTTTAGTATTATTAAGTACTAAAACAGAGTTTTTATCTATATAATCAATTATATCTTTAAATACCTTATGTTCGATAACACCACTATTTTTATCTAACACTAAAAGATGAGAACGATCTCTTTTCTTTGATGGAGACTGTGCGATTAATGATGAAGGTAAAAAATAGTCATATGAATTTAAATTAAATCTATCATTTAACATAATATGCACCCCTTTTTTAAAATTACAATTATTATACATTATTTTCAAGAAAAGTCCAGTATTTTCTACTTTTTCTAAAAATTCAGATTTCCACATTTTTTAATAATTTGATTAAAATATCTTTTTTTATAAAATAACAATTAGGAATTTTATCTTTAATTGCAAAGTTATACGGAATATCCTGTAGATATAACTTTTTTATTTCTTATCTTTAGAAGCTATTAAACTATCAAGATACTCTTTTCTTTTTATCATAAAAATCACCTAAACCAATCATACTATAAATTAAAATAAAAATCAGGTTTTAGAAGTGGGTTTCTAAAACTTTATGTTTTTTGACATTTTTAGAAATCATAAACTTGTTTTATTTATAAATCTAAAAATATAAAATATTCTCTTCCAATTTTAAAATTTTTAAAATGAATTTTTGATTTTATTACAAAATTATATTATAATTAAAATTGAAAAGAGGTTCTAAATTATGAATATGCAAGAAAGAATGAAGTTAGCGGATTTTAAAAAAGATTTCAATAATGTATCAAGAGATTTTATCAATAGATCAAAATTAGAACCAGTATACTTAAATTATTGGGGTGCGGTTTTTGATGACTTTTATCAAAAAGCAAAGGTAATGAAATTAGATTTTGAATCTATAGAGAAATTGGGAGAAGCCCTATTAAACGCAAAACTTGCTGATAGATATTATGATGGTTTTTATGAAGATGCCTGCGATATAATAAACAAAGATTTAAAAAATCATAGGGGTCAAAGTAGATAAATAATGCTTTAAATCAAGGATAGTTATAAAAAAATATGCTCGTTGCATATTTTTTTTATACATTATTTATTTCATCAAGCAACTGTTCTCCAGAACGAAAACCGATTAATTCTTTAACTACTTCTCCATTTTTAAATATAATAAGTGTTGGTATACTCATTATTGAATATTTCGTTGCTAAATCTTGATGTTCATCTACATTAACTTTTATGATACTTACTTTGTCAGATATACTTTCAAGTACAGGCATAAGCATTTTACAAGGTCCACACCAGTCTGCAAAAAAATCTACTAAATGTACACCATTTTTTACAATTTCTTCTAAATTTTCATTTTCTAATTTTACCATATTAGCCTCCATATTTATTAATTAATTTATCTATGCCACTAAAATTAATTTTATTTTTATCTTTTAATATTTTTAATGCTTTTACATCAATCACTTTATATTCTAAGAATTTCTCTACTGCGTCTTTTTCAAAGTTTGGCTGGTTATAATCATCCTTCATATTATATAAATCTTCAATTACATTAATTGTTCCACTTACAGCATTTGTGAGAATAGGAGTATTATTTAGCATATAACTTCCTATCTTTGAAGAAGGAACACCAGTTATATTCATAAATGGCTGACTGAAGAAAAATAATAGTATAAATACAATTACATATCCACCAATAAGCCCAAGAAATCCTCCGATAATTTTAGAGAAAAAACCTAATATTATTGTCGCATCAAATACTCTTTCTATAATTCCAGTTATTTTCAGTATTATTCTTAATATCAAGGTTAAAATGGAAGCTGCGATTATAAATGAAATCACTTCATAAAATAATATATTTATCACACTTAACCCATTAAATATTTTAAAGTTTATAAATGGAAATGTTTTATAACAGAATAGTGATATGGGATTTTTCAAATAATATGATCCAGCTACTACTAAAACAAGACCAATTAATGTTATGGCCTCTTTTAAGGCCCCTCTTCTAAACCCTCCAAGGAATGCAACTATTAAGAGCGTTATAATTACTGCATCAATTATATTCATACGACATTACCTCTTTTTAATTATACATTAAATTTAATGAAATTAAAACAATAATATGATAAAATTACTGTATTAGGAGTATATTTATATGAATATTGTTTTTAAAGTAAGTGATAATGTTAAAGAAAAAATGATAGAGTATTATAAAGATTTAAAAAAAGATAATACTCCACCCTACGCTCTATTTCAGGCCCAAGAAGAAGATACTATAGTAACTTTATATGCTTCAGGAAAAGTTATGTTTCAAGGCATTAGTGCCGATATAGATGCTAATATGTGGAAAGATCAAGAAAGTCATTTAAATAACAGAAATATTGATGAAGAATTAAAAGAAAAAGAAAAACATGAGGAAGTAGATAAAAGCTACTATTATTATAACGCTATAGGTTCAGATGAAGTTGGTACAGGAGATTATTTTGGGCCAGTAGTGGTTGCATCCACTTTAGTCACTAAAGAAACAAGAAAATTACTTGAAGATTTAAAAATAAATGACTCTAAGAAAATGAATGATGAAAAAATTAAAAGATGTGCTCCTATTATTATGAAAAAAATACCTTATGAAGTAAAGATACTTTCAAATACAGAATTCAATAAATTAACAAGAAATCATTATAATTTAAATAAAATAAAAGCAATAATGCATAATGAAGTATTATACAAATTATCTAATAGAGAAACAAACTACCACAAAATAATAGTAGATCAGTTTGCCAAGCCAATTAATTACTTTAGTTATTTAAAACAGGAAAATATAAAAGATAAAATTACTAAAATAACATTTTTAACTAAGGCAGAAAGTAAACATTTAAGTGTAGCGGCTGCTTCTGTAATATGCAGATATATTTTCCTTGAAGAATTGGATAAATTATCTAAAAAATACAATATAAATCTTCAAAAAGGCGCTGGGGAACTGGTTGATAAGCAAGGCGCGGAACTAGTTAAAAAACATGGAGAGAACATCTTATATGAAATAGCTAAAATTAATTTTAAAAATACACAAAAAATCCTAAATATTGACTAGGATTTTTGATTTTATTTAAATAAATTTGAATGACTGACAGTTCTCATTAAAATTAAAATTAAATTATCATTTTTAATTTGATATATTAATAGCCAGTCTGATTCAATATGACATTCTCTACAATTTGCATATTCTCCATATAAATTGTGATCTTTATATTTTGATTCAAGAGTTTCCATACTTTTTAGTTTTTCTATTATTGAATTTAATTTTTCAACATTGTAACCTTGTTTTTTTAATTTTTTATAATCCTTTTTATATTTTGCTGTAAAATTAACTTTCAAAATCATTTATCTAAATCCTTTAACATTTCTTCTACAGTATTATAACCTTCTCCACTTTCTGCAATCATAAAACCTTCTTTAATTGCTTCTTTAGTTTCATTGTTATAATCATCATATCCAAGTTTAAAAGGAATACCTTTTTCAATGCATACTCTTTTTAAAAACATATTTATAGCTACACTCATATTAATACCAAGACTGTTTAATATTTCTTCAGCCTCTAATTTAATATCATTGTTTACTCTTACATGTAATACCCTGTCTTTCATAATATTTTCCTCCATAATAAAAGTATCACAAGCGTGATACTTTGTCAATTGTTTTTTAATTTTCTGCTACCAATTCCATCTCTTACGGATTCATCAGGTTCAGAAAGAGTTAATGGTTCGACTGTTTTTTCTAATGAAGATTCTCTTAATTGTTGATCCGGTAAATTTCTTTTATTTTTTTAACATTCTAAATTTATTTCTTTCATCATATCTTATTGCATCTTCAAATTTTTCTTCAAAATGCATAGAAAACATCATAGCTATTAGTCCAATAAATAAATTTAAAGCCATCTCTGGATTAAATTTTTCCCCTTGGAATACAGAATCAATAAAACTTATTATATTATATCCTGCCACACCACATCCTGCAGTAGACAAAAAGTTATATTTGTTTTTTTTATTCATAGTTTGTATTCCCTCCTTCAATTAGGTTAATATTATATAGCATAACACTGTAAAAGTCAACCTTTATTTGCTTTCATTCCTCTTATTTTTAATTTGATCTAGTAAATTCAAAGCTTCAAGTGGTGTGATTTCATATGGATTTATATTATCAATAAATTCATATAAAGGATTGTTTTCTTTAACTTCCAGTTCTAAGTCCATTTGTTTTATGATTTTTCTTCTTTTTTGTTTTCCTTCATAGGCATGAAGAAGCTCATCTGCTCTTTCTATTACCCCACTCGGTAAATCAGCAAGTTTAGCTACATGTATTCCATAACTTTTATCCACCGCTCCATCTTTTAATTTATGTAAAAACTTGATATTTCCATTTTCTTCAAAAATTGAAACATGTACATTTTTAATTCCATCAAAATTTTCTCCCATTTTAGTCAGTTCGTGATAATGGGTTGAAAATAATGTTTTACATTTTATATGACTCTCAATATATTCAATAATAGCCCCGGCAAGGCTCATACCATCATATGTTGAGGTTCCTCTTCCAAGCTCATCAAATAATATTAAGCTGTTTTGAGTAGCATTTTTAAGTGCAGTGGCACTTTCTTTCATTTCAACCATAAAAGTACTTTCTCCACCCACTAAATCATCAGAAGCTCCAATTCTTGTGAATATTTTATCAATTATAGGCAAAGATGCACTTTTACAAGGTACAAAAGATCCCATTTGATTTAATATTATAATTACAGCAAGCTGTCTCATATAAGTTGATTTACCACTCATATTTGGTCCAGTTATAAGTAATATATTATTATCACTTTCCATTACTACATCATTTGGAGTATATTCATTTTTTATAACACTTTCAACGACAGGATGTCTTCCTTCTATAATTAGTATTTCATTATTATCATTAATATTAGGGCATACAAAATTATTTTCCTCAGCAATGGTTGCAAAAGACTGCATTACATCATAATATGCCACTTTAGCAGATGTTTTTTGCAGTAATGAAGTATATTTTTTTATTTCATCTTTTATATTGTTGAATATTTCATATTCCAAAGTGTTTATCTTTTCTTCTGCATTTAGTATCATGTCCTCCTTTTCTTTTAATAAAGGACTTATGTATCTTTCTGAGTTAGTTGTTGTCTGTTTCCTTTCATAAGCAAAATCTTCGGGTATATTTTTTACTTGCCCTTTAGTTATTTCAATATAATAACCAAACACTTTATTATATCCGACCTTTAAGTTTTGAATTCCAGTTTTTTCTCGTTCATCACTTTCAAATTTAGATATAAAATCCTTTCCATTTTTTCTAATGCTTCTAAGTTCATCTAATTCCCTGTTATATCCATCTTTAATTATATTTCCATCTTTTATAGTAATTGGAGCATCTTCATCAATAGATTTTTCCAAAAGTACAACAAGTTCATTAAATGTATCAAGAGTCTCTAAACCCAGTTCTTCTAATATTAAATTTATATCAGGCAAAACTTTAACACTGTTTTTTAAATGTAGTAAATCATGGGCATTAACATTAGAACATGCTATTTTACCTGTTAATCTTTCTAAATCGTATATCTCATACAAAAAAGTTTTAAGTTCACTTTTATATAAGAATTCTTTAATTAATATACTAACTAAATTATGTCTATTTTCTATTTCTTTTTTATCCAGTACTGGAGATATTATAAAACTTTTTAATAATCTGCTGCCCATCGCTGTTTTAGTTTTATCCATAAACCAAAGTAAGCTGTTTATCCTGTCTTTGCTTCTAATTGTTTCAACCAATTCCAGATTTTTAACAGTTTCGCTATTTAACTCTAAAAATAAATTATTATCAACAATCTCCAAAACTTGAAAATGATTTAATTCCTTTTTCTGATTTCTAATTAAGTAAGACAAAAGATATTTAGTATTTTCTATAAGCTTATTATCATTAACAGATTTAAAAATATTATTATAATTATGTTCTTCATAATTATCATATATAGATACATATACATTATAATTATTCTTTAATTCATATACTATTTCTTTATTAAAATCACTTTTTACTATAACTTCTTTTATATTTAAATTAGATAAGTAACTTATCAATTTATTTCTATCATATGAAATATAACTGGCATAAGTTTTCCCACTTAATAAATCGGCATAAGAAAGAATGTAATTATTATGATTGTCGGTTATAGATGCTATAAAATTAAAATCTTTTTCATTGATAGCATCAGTATTAGTTAAAGTTCCTTTACTTATTACCTGAACAACTTCTCTTTTAACTATACCCTTAGCATATTTGGCATCTTCTACCTGATCACATATTGCAACTTTATATCCTTTATCTATCAATCTTTGTATATAACCATTAACTGCATGGTGAGGAACACCACACATTGGAATTTTTTCTTTTAAACCGGCATTTTTGCCTGTTAACGTTAACTCAAGTTCATGAGAAGCCTGAAGGGCATCATCAAAAAATAATTCATAAAAGTCCCCTAATCTATAAAACAATAAAGTATCTTCATATTCACTTTTAGTTTTTAAATATTCTCTCATCATCGGACTGACTTCATCAATATCAACACCACTTCTTTCCATAACTTTATATCTCCTTTGCAATAATATTGTACTAAATTTATAATAAAAAGTCTATGAACGTGATATGATTAAACAATTAGATATCATACATAAACTATCTCTTCCATATAGTTCTTCTAAATTAAAAAAAGAAAAAAGAAAAACTATTGACTACCTCCTCCTCCCGATATATAGTTTAAGTATACACACCATAGATTTTAAAAATAGACCTCTTGCGAAACTAGTTATCTAGTTCGAAATTATAAATGCCAGAAATAAGATTAAACCTTAAACCAAAGCGTTTTCTTCTATTTCTATATCTATCAGAAATAATTTTAAATTTCTTAATAGAACCGATAACATTCTCATTTAAAACCCTATCACTCGATATCCTTTGATTGTTTAGTTTATCTTCTTTTGTTAAAGGTCTTTTCTTTGATTTCTTCTGCGGTAATTCACTATTTTCATGAAACTTTTTAATTCCTACATACCCAGTATCAGTTACTGCCTTTGTATTAGGGTTAATTGGTAATTTAGACTTCTTAAACAATTTAAAGTCATGCGTTTTTCCATTCATATATTTCCCCGAATAAAATCGTTTTTGTTTTTTTAGGTCGTTCTATTGGAGATTCAGTCACATCTACTAATATAACTTCATATTCAATTTCCTCGCCATATAAAGTTTTTTTACCTGGCAATGAAAATGTTCCATTTTCTATAAGAGTGTCTTCTACCCATTTAATTGTTCTATACATATTACTTTCATTTAATCCATAACTACAAGCTATGTGAGCATAGGTTCGATATTCTCTTAAATATTCTAGTGTTGCCAAAATCATTTCTTCTACACTTAGCTTTGCTTTCCTGCCACCTTTTGACATTTTTAAAGTTAATGCTTCTGATATTATTTCCCTCATTTAATTAAAAGTTTTTCTTTTTACTCCTATTATTCTTCTAAATTGTTCATCTGATTAAAAAAACAATTAAGGTTATCTCTAACTTTTCTTATTTGCTTGTATTATCAAGCTTTATACTTACTGCGAAACCTTCTACAAAGTAGTAGGATGTTCGCATGATTGACATTTGGCGACCCATACGAGATTTGAACCTGCGGATGCCGCCTTGAGAGGGCGGTGTGTTAACCATTTCACCAATGGACCATTCAAGAAAATTATTTTTTAATATAATTTTTAAATGATTTAATTACTAACAGAATGATTAATTCTTTTAACAATTATATGAGTGTAATTAAATTTATTGATCTCATTAAACTTTTCAGTTGATTTATATGTCAAATTTTTAGAAACCTTGATAATTCTTTCTTCAACTCTAATTATAGAAAAAAACACTGTAAGTGCATTTGTATTAATGAAAGAACTCTTATTACTTTTTGGGGTAGTATTTCTTTTAAAAGAAGAAGATATTATGATTCTTTTAAAGATAAAGAATACTATTTTGTAGATAATGTATTAATGCTTAATAAAAATAAACGTTTTGATCCTTTTGTTTGTGCTAAAATTTGTGAAGAAGTTTCTCACTCTTCTTATGCTAAAGCTGGTAGAACTGTTTGCCAGCTTATTGGTAAAAGATTAAAATTTAATGATGATCCAAACAAATATTTAATTAATCGAGTCACTGCCAGAAATATTGTTATGACTTTCCCTATACCCGATATGCCTTACAGTGATGTTAAAATTATTGATACCCTATATGTTATGATTGATGTAAAATTTGTTCATTCTCAATTTAATGAGGGCAAAGATTTCATGATAAAAGCTACGGTTGTTTTTGAAGATGTTGATAAACTTAAAAAAATTGTTTTTATGGGGGACTGTGCTCATTGGATTACTTCTTTTCCTAAAAACTTTAAATATCATAAAGATTTAGAAATCGTGTTTTCTATAGCGGATACCATTATATTCAAGCATTACAACATATTTGTACTTCTAAATATTCTCAAATATATTTAAATTCTTTAAAAGAAACAATAAAACTTAATAATAAACAAGCTTTTATAAATTTATGCTCTTCCATTATTGAACTAGAGCCCTTTAAAATAGAAACAATTTCCAGTAAAATGAATTACATTTTAAACAACTGGTATTATATTCAAAACTACTACCACTGTGTTTCAATGAAATGTTCAATGGAAACAAATATATCTCACTGTTTCGCTGATTTATTCACTTCTAGACCTAGAGCCTATTCTAAAAAGGGATTAAGACAACTCCTTAAACTTAGACTACTTAAAGTAAATGGTTATGACATTCAAAAAATATACTTTGATATAATAAATAAAAAATATGAAAATAAAAACATTGTTGATACTTCATTCATTAATACTTGTGATAGTATCAATCATTATATTGACTACTCTTGGATAACGAGACTTTTTTATTGATTTGTTTGTTATGGTTCTCAATTATAATAGGTATAAAAAAATTATAACAAATACTATTAAATAAAAAAACAAACATTTTTTAATGTTTTTTAATGATATTTAATGCTTATTTTTTATTTTATCTTTTATTTCTAATGACAACTATTCCAGAAATTCCAGCTCTTGCAGATG
>CAZBKY010000007.1:18020-33674 GCA_964492595.1 uncultured Muribaculaceae bacterium | reverse complement strand
GAATTTTATAGAAAAATGAAAATGTTTACTAATATTCCTAATTTAAAATTAATAACTCCATCTGAGTATTTGAAAAATGAAGTTAAAGAATCATTTATGAAAGATTATGATATAAAAGTAATAAATAACGGAATTAACTTAAATATTTTTAGACCTAAAAAAGATAATTCAATTTATGATAAATATAATATTCCTAAAAATAAAAAAATAATTTTGGGAGTTGCGAATTACTGGATATATATTAAAGGACTTGATACTTTATTAAAACTTGCAAAAGCTATTGATGATGATACGGTTATATTGATAGTTGGACTTAATAAAAAACAGATAAAAAAATTACCAAATAATATCATCGGCCTAGAAAAAACAGGTAATCAGGAAGATTTGGTATCTATCTATTCTATCGCAGATGTTTTTGTAAATCCTACAAGAGATGATGTTTATCCAACTGTTAATATCGAAGCAATAGCCTGCGGTACTCCTATTATTACAAACAATGTTGGAGGGTGTGCTGAACAGGTATTTAAAAATGTTGGCTTTGCATTTAATTCTTATAAAGAAATGCTTGATAAAGTTAATTTTTGCTTAAAAAATGATTATAAAAATCAATTATTTGATAATAAAAAATGTTTAAAAAATATTTCTTCAGAAGAAAAATTTGATGAATATATAAAATTGTATGATAGCAATAAATAAAGTTTGAATAATCATTATTTTTTCTATATAATTAATAAGGAACTAAAATAGGAGTATAATCACTGTGAAGCATTTTAAAAATATAAAAGATAAAATTTTAATGAAAATTGAAAGTATACCCAAAGAAGATATTATTATATTTTTAATTCCGTTTTTAATGTTTTTAATATATTGGATAGTTTTTTATCCGGGAATATTATCTTATGACTCTCACTATCAGATAAATGAAATAATATTCTCAAAATTTGATACTGCGCATCCTTTTTTCCATACCTTTATTGAAATGGTTTTAATGAAACTTTGGAATACTCCTGCGGTAGTCGGATTGTTTCAAATATTTATATTTTCCATATTGTGGACTAAAATATGCAAATATAATAGAAAGAAAAACAATAAACTAGCCTTTTACTCACAAATGATATTAACATTTATCATTGCTTTAAATCCTTTAAACAGTTTAATGTCTATCACATTATGGAAAGATGTCTTATATTCATATGGAGTGCTTTGGCTATGCTTTGAGTTACAAAAAATAGTAGATAAAAAATTTAAAATAGGACTCCCCGATATATTAAAAACATCATTTTTATTAATGGCATTACCGAATATTAGGCATAATGGATATATCATTACTTTAGTTATAAGTATTGTGCTTATAGTTTTGCTTCTTATTCGCGATAAAAAAAGTAAAAACTTTTTAAAATTTTCTATATTTTTAATTATATTTTTCTTTTGTTTTAAAGCTTTAGAAAGAATGTATGTTGTAGAAGAAAGATTAAATATTAAAGATACAGCAGAGGTTATTGATTACAAGTTGCTTAGTTTGGTTGGAGAAATAGGCAGAAAAGGTAGAATAAACAATCAAGAAATAATAGAGATAAATAAATATGCTGAATTTAATAAATTGGTTATATATACACATTATAATCTTACTGATGTCATTTGGATATATTGTGAATTAAACAGCGAAGCCCTTCAAGCCAATCAGAAAGATTTTTATAAATTAATGATAAATCTTATTTCTAAAAATAAGCTTTTAACAATAAAATATTTTATGAAAGATACTGCTTTTGTATGGAGGATTGTAAGACTTAAAGATTCTTGGGGTATAATGAATTATTATGGTATTTCTGCAAGTAATGCGATAAATATTTACATAAGACCTTTTTCAGGAACACAAACGTATATAGCTTTTATAAAATATGTGATTTTCAGCAGAGAAAATATTATTCTTCAAACATTATTTTACAGTGGTTCACTTCATTTATATATATCTTTGGCAGTATTTATATACCTTAAAATAAAACATAAAATCAATAGCCTTTTAATATTTCTTCCTATACTGGTTAATTTGCTCGGGCTTATATTAACAATGCCGGTAAATGATGTAAGGTATTATTATTCTAGTTTTTTGGTATGCTATTTAATGGTGGCAATATTCATTAAATACTATGCGAAGGGAAAGTATGGCAAAAAATAATATAAAAAAAGATTTTATATGGAATTTAATAGGCAGTTCTTTACATGCCTTTAATTCTTTATTTTTTTTAATTATAGTGACAAGAATAAATGGAATAGAGGTTTCAGGTTATTTTTCATATGGCTTTACTATATCAAATATATATCTTACAATTGCAACCTTTGGTGGAAGAGGCTTTCAGGTAACTGATATAAAAAAAGAATTTAGCGACAATTTATATAAGAGTTTTAGAATATTTACTACTTTAATATCCTTGATTTTATCTGTTTTATTTTTCTTACTTTTTAATTATCCCGTGTATAAATATTTTGTAATAATTTTACTCATAATTGCTAGAGTATTTGAAGCAATAAGCGATGTATATTTTGGAATTATGCAAAAGAATAATAAACTATATACTGTAGGAAAATCTTTATTTTATAAAAATTTAATAACATTAATTTTATTTATTACGATAGAGCTTTTATTTAAAAATTTATATTTATCTATAATTTCTTGGGTCATTACAAATATATTGTTTTTGATATTTTATGATATAAAAAATACAGAAAAAATAAAGCCTGAGAAATTTAAATTTGAAAAAAATTATAAAAGAATTATAAATAAAACAATATTTTATTTTGGGTTTATATTTTTGTCTATATTCGTAATAAATATACCACGATATTTTATTGATATCTATTTAAGTGATTCACTTCAGGGTGTATTTGGAATATTAACAATGCCTGCGACAATGGTTGTGCTTCTTGCAAGTTTTATACTTCAGCCATATGCTTTAAAGCTTGCAAAGATTAATAAAAATAATAAACAAAATTTTAAAAAAGAATGCATTAAAATCTCTTCTTATATTTTAGGTGTATCATTAGTGTGCTTAATACTATCTTTTTTTGTAGGAATACCAATATTGAATTTTATATATGGAATTAATTTAAATAAATATAAAATGCATTTATTAATTGTAATGTTGGGAGCAAGCTTTTTTGCAATAAATAGTTTTTTATCTTTAATATTTACAATAAAAAGAAAAATGAAATCTCAATTTGTAATATATATTATATCTATAATAACTTCTTTGATATTTTCATATATTCTGATAAATAAATATGGTTTTTTGGGTGGAATTATTAGCTATGCATTAACAATGGCAGGAATAACTATTTTTTATGCAATAACTATAAATGTAAAATTTAGAAAATCAAATAATTATAATAGTTCAAACGGGATATCTAACAAAATTAAAAATAAAAGAAGAAACTCATTATAAAATTGAATATTATTTTCTCATTTTAAAAAATAAAAATTCTAAATCAAATAGACTTTAAACAGTCTGTTTTTTTTGCTATAATTAATCAAAGAGGTGTCATATGAAAATCATATTTATAAAAGATGTGAATCTCAAGGTAAAAAGACAATTATAATAAATTTTATTATTAATTGTTAGTATTACAATATTAGTAAATATAATAGATTTATATATAGGTAAATAAAACTTCAAAAGAAGTTAAATAAACAATAAAAAAGGAGGAAGTATGCAAAGTAAATATAACATGAGCAAAGAAGATAATATATTTTTTGCTAAAAGAAAACTAGTAGATAATCTTTATAAAAGTGCTAATCTTGAGGGAATAGCAATAACTTTTGCTGATACAATGGCTTTTATAAATAATGTAAATACCGGTAAAATATCAGTAGATAATATGCTGAAATTAAAAGGGTTAAAAGATTCTTGGGAATTTGTGTTGAATACTATTGATGATGAATTAACAACAAATTATATAAAGAAAATACATTTTCAAATATGTAAAGGACAAAGTATAGAACCGCTTGGAGAATATAGAAATAAAGGTGTTGGTATAACAGGAACTTCTTGGAGACCAAAACTTCCTAGTGAATGTGATTATAATAAAGAGTTATCTGAAATAATGAATATGGAGAATTCACTTGACAGATGTATAACATTGTTTTGTTGGATTCAAAGAAGTCAAATGTTCCTAGATGGTAATAAAAGAGTAGCTAATTTAATAGCAAATAAAGAAATGATAAAAAATGGTCATGGGATTATTGCTGTTCCAATAGAAAAAATAGGTGATTATTTTACATTCTTAATTAGTTTTTATGAAACAAATGATTATTCAGATATTAAAAAGTGGATATATGATAATTGTATAGATGGAATTGAAGAAAATGACACAAGCGGTAGCAAAAAAAAATAATAAGCTTCCTCAAAATGTATCACTGAGTCATTTAATGATAAGAAATTAACTATTTGATCTTTTTAGGGTTATATTTAAAAATATTTTAAATCAAATAGACTTTAAACAGTCTGTTTTTTTTGTTATAATTAATCAAAGAGGTGTCATATGAAAATCATATTTATAAAAGATGTGAAATCTCAAGGTAAAAAAGATGAAATAAAGGATGTAAAACCAGGTTTTGCTGATTATTTAATCAAGTCTGGGAATGCGGTTTTATATACTAATAAAAGCGTTGATATTCTTCGTAAAGAGCAAGAATTAAAAAAAGAGGAAGAAGAAAAAAGACTTATAGAGGCAAATATCTTAAAAGATAAATTAGAAAAATTAAATTTGATTTTTAAAGTGAAAACTGGCGAAAAAGATAAAGTATTTGGAAATATTTCAAGTAAACAGATAAGTGAAGAGTTAAAAAACAATGGTTTTGATATAGATAAAAAGAAAATAGAAATAGCTTATCCATTAAATATGCTTGGAAAATATCAGGTAAAAGTGGTAATATATAAAGGAATAAATGCAGAAGTAAAAGTTGAATTAAGGAAGTAGGAGGAAATATGGCATTAAAGAAAGAACCTCAAAATTTAGAAGCAGAAATTAATGCTTTGGGATGTGCGTTTGTAAATGAAGCATCTTTAGAAAAAGTATGTGAAGAATTAATTGGCGAAATGTTTTTTAATAAACCCAATGCTAAAATTTTTTCAGTAATTAAAGAACTTCATACTAAAAATATATCCGTTGATTCAACAACTGTAATAAATGAACTTGATAAGAGAAAAGAATTAAACGAAGTTGGCGGAATAGAATATATTACAGAAATAATAGATAGAGCAGGGTCAATATATCATTTAAATGAATATATCAAAATAATATTCGAAAAATATATTTTAAGAAATTTAATAGATAAATCAAATGGAATACTTGAAGAATGCTATAATGAAAAAGATAGTGTAGAGGAAATAGTAGAAAATGCTGAGAGAAACATATTAAGTGTACATAGCGATAAATTAGGTAAAGACATAAAAAATCTTCAGGATATATTACCTGTCGTTCAAGAGCAGATTGAAGAACTTGCTAAAAAGAAAACGGGGATTATTGGAGTTCCTACAGGGTTTCATGATTTAGATAAGAAAACCAGAGGATTTTCTAAAAATCAATTGATTATTCTAGCGGGTCGTCCAGGCTCAGGTAAGTCAACTTTAGCATTAAATATAGGGGTAAATGCAGCTTCTTTGGCTAAAAAAACAGTGGCTTTTTTCAGTCTTGAAATGGCAGCTGAGGAAATTGTTAAAAAAATGTATAGTTCTGTAGGGAGAATAGAAGGAAACACTCTAGCAACAGGTAAACTTAATAATACCGATTGGAAAAAATTTAATGAAGCACAAAGTGAGCTTGCAGATATAAATTTCTATATAGATGATACAGCGGGCATCTCTGTGGGTGAAATAAGAAGAAAATGCCGAAGATTAAAAAACACTCAGGGTTTAGACTTAATTATAATAGACTACTTGCAGTTAATAACTAGTACAATAAAATATTCTGGCAACAGAGTATCAGAAGTAAGTGAAATATCAAGAGATTTAAAAAAACTTGCTATGGAGCTTGAAATACCAGTTATCTCTTTAGCGCAACTTTCTCGTAGTACAGAACAGCGTAAGGGAGATGACAGAAAACCAAGACTTAGTGATTTAAGAGAATCTGGAAGTATTGAGCAGGATGCCGACATAGTGCTTTTCATATATAGTGATGACTACTATGAAAACATTAACAATTTAACTTCAAAAATAGAATTATTAATCGCAAAGCATAGAAGCGGTGAAACTGGAAGTATTGACTTCGTATTTGAAAAGAATTTAAGTAAATTTAATAATTTTGCTTATTCCGGAGATGAAAAAAATGAATAAGAAAAGTGTAATATTAGGAGTTATTTTTTGTTTGCTGATGACAGTATTGATTTTTAGTATGGGATTTGTTGAAAAAGAGAATATTAAAGATTCTAAAACTTTATATCAAGTATATCTCAATGGTAAAAAAATAGGATTAATTGAGAATTCCAAAGAGCTTTATAACATGATTGATAAAGAACAAAGTCAAATTAAATCAAGATATGGGGTGGATAAAGTATATCCTCCCAAGGGTTTAAAAATATCACCTGTTAATACTTATAGTAGTGATGTGGTAAGTGTTAGAAATATATATGATAAAATAAAAAATGAAGCTCCTTTTACAATTGAGGGATATCAAGTGACAATAAAAAACACTGAAAATCCTTTATCTTTTTATATACTCAATAAAGAAGATTTAGATACAAGCATTAAAAACACTGTTATGTCTTTTGTAGAAGAAGAAGCTCTTAATAATTATATCGCAGACACGCAGCCAGAAATAACTGATGAGGGTGAGATAATCAATAATATAAAAGTAAGTCAGGATATAAGAATAAAAGAAGCGATGATATCAACAGAAGAGACTATATTTACAAATTCTGAAGATTTAAGTAAATATATGCTTTTTGGAACCCTTGATCAAGGGAAAGAATATACAGTTAAATTAGGAGATGATATAGAATCAGTTGCAACTAAAAATATGTTAAGTGTAGGAGAATTTTTAATTGCGAAT
Source organism: uncultured Muribaculaceae bacterium (assembly GCA_964492595.1). Classification (GTDB taxonomy): domain Bacteria; phylum Bacillota_I; class Bacilli_A; order RF39; family UBA660; genus CAYNFP01. Next base: position 26,630 of record CAZBKY010000007.1, on the reverse strand, counting down.
CCCGATATTATAAGTGAGAATGCATTATTATCTGTGGGACAGGTAGTTAATATTTCTTTAATAAATCCTTTAATTGATATAGAAGAGGAGACTACTTCAATTGAAAAGCAAGTTATTAAGTATGAAACGACAGTTGAATATGATATAAATTTAAGCTCTTCAACAAGATATGTAAAGCAGGAAGGTTCAAATGGACTGGTGAAGGTAAAATATAACAATCTAATTGTAAATGGAGTTTTAATAAGTCCAGTAGCCGTCTCTTCTGAGGAGATAACTCCAACAATAAATAAAGTGATTGTGGCAGGAGGAATGGATACTGTTTATGTAGGAGACTCAACATATTGGGCTTGGCCTACAAAAAAACCTTTCAGAATATCATCATACTTTGGACCACGTTGGGGAACCTGGCATTATGGTATAGATATAACAGGTATTCAGGGAGGCTCTTTTGGCTCTCCAATATACGCTATACAAAATGGAACAGTTTCCAGAGCAGGGACTGCTGGAGATATGGGTAATTATGTTATGATAAATCATAACAATGGATATAATTCAGTTTATATGCATTTATCAAAAATTATAGCGACTTCGGGAGATGCTGTAGTGAAGGGTCAGGTAATAGGACTAATGGGAAGTACCGGAAGAAGCACTGGAGTACATTTGCATTTGGGAGTTTTCACAGGATCGGGGGCATACAGCAATTCAAGAATGATTAATCCTATGCTGTTATATAAATAATATGAAGATTACAATACTTGGAAGTGGCTCAAAGGGAAACTCAACCCTTATAGAAATTGGTAATATTAAAATTTTGATAGATGTAGGATTTTCATATAGAGTTTTAAAAGAAAAATTAAATGAAGTAAATGTAAACCCCAAAGATATAGATTATGTTTTAATCACTCATAATCATGCTGATCATATATTTGGCCTAAGTACATTTCTTAAGATATATCAGCCTAATATATATATGAGTAGACTTGTTTCAGAAACATATTTCAATGAAAAATATGATAAGTTAAATTATTTTGAACCTGAATTTAAAATAAATGATATAAAAATCACACTAATTCCCACATCTCATGATGCGGTAGATTCTAATGGCTTTTTAATAGAATATAAAAAAGAATCTTTAGTTTATATAACCGACACCGGATATATTCCATCAAGACTGTTGAGTAAAATAAAAAATAAAACCTATTACATAATAGAAAGTAATCATGACATAAATATGCTTATAAATGGCTCATACCCTCCTTATCTTCAAAAAAGAATACTTGGAGACTCGGGACACTTATCAAATGAATTATGTGGTATATATTTATCTAAAATAATAGGCGAAAATACTAAAAAAATAATTTTGGCTCATTTAAGTCAGGAAAATAATAGTGCATCTATTGCTTTAAACACAGTAAAAGGATTACTTGAATGTAATGAAAATCACTGTGAAATTTACTGTGCGACTCAAAGTGAAGTGTTAGAGGTAAATAAATGATTAAAATATTATGCGTTGGGAAAATAAAAGAGAACTATTTAAAAGAACTGATTGATGACTATTATGCCAGAATAAAAAAATATCATAAAATTGAAATAATCGAACTAAAAGATTCTTCTTTAGATGAAGAGGCCTTGCTAATAAAAAGGTACATCAAAAATGATGACTTTATAATTTCTTTAGATATTGAAGGAATTAAAATTAGTACATTAGAGTTTAAAGATTTAATAGAAAAAAAATTAAGTTCCGGCGTTTCAAATATAACATTTATAATAGGCTCTTCTTTGGGACTAAGTCAGGAAGTTAAAGAACTATCTAATATGCTAATATCTTTTTCTGATTTGACATTTCCTCACGGACTATTTAGAGGAATTTTATTAGAACAGATATATAGATCATTTAAAATAATGAACAACGAAACATATCATAAATGAATTTTATTTTAAATATAATTTCATATGATAAATATTTTATGGTTTTTATTAATAACCTTATTATTAATTTTTAGTTTTAAAATAAGTAAATTTATCAAATACAAAAATTATAAAATTGGTGAAATGCTTAGAATGTTTAGAACAAAAAGTAAAAAAGGATTGTTTTTAACTTTGGGTGCTAAAATCGGAGTCGGGTCAATAATAGGAACTACGATGTCAATATATATTGGCGGACCAGGAAGTATACTTTGGATAATTCTTTTTTCATTGATTACTTCTTCTTTAATATATTATGAAAGCTATACTGGCGCAAAATATAAAGATGGTAATTTTAGTGGACCATATTATTATATAAAAAAAGGAATTAATAACAAATATCTTTCACTTATAGCTATGGTGCTTCTTATCGTTTGTTATTCTTTTTTATTTCAGATGGTTCAAACTAATACAATAAAAAATATATTAGAAATATCTTTGAATATAAAACCTCTTATAGTAGCATTTATATTTTTAATAATTATAGTTTTTATAATACTTTTTTCCATAAAAGAATTATTAAGTTCCATGAATAAAATTGTACCCCTAATGTGTGTAATATATATTATGCTTGGAGTTTTTGTTATTTTAAAAAATATAAATGAACTTGGGAATATAATATTAATTATAATAAACGGTGCATTTACCAAAAGAGGAATTCTTGTGGGTTTAGTAATCGGAGTCAAAAGAGCAATCTTTTTAAATGAGATAATGATTGGCACCACTTCAACAGGCTCAGGAGTGGATGAGGGAACTCCTGAAGAGAGTGCATTTATACAGACTCTTGGAATGTATTTTATTACTTTTGTACTTTGTATAATTACAAGTTTTTTAGTTTTATTATTTAAAGAAAATAATATTTTTTATATAAGTAATTACAATGAACTTATTTATAGAGTATTTACATTTCACTTTGGTTATATTGGAGGTTTTATACTTATAGTAATTATGTCTTTATTTGCAATTACAACAATAATGAGCGGGTATTATATAGGAGAATCAAATTTAAGAAATATTTTTAAAAGTAAAAAGATAATTTTGATTTTTAAAATATTTGTGTTATTATTTTGTATAGGTGGAGTATTTATAGAAACAGATGCTATATGGAAGTTTGTAGATATTTTAATGTATTCGCTTATTGTTATAAATTTTTATAGTTTATTTAAACTATATAGAGGTGAATTAGATGATAGGAAACGATTGGGACACGATTTTAAAGAGCGTTTTTGAAAGCGAAGGTTTTAATAAGTTCATGAATAATGTTAAAGAAAAATATAAAAATGATATATGTTATCCTAAATATGAAAATATATTTTATGCATTAAAATTAACTCCGTATAAAAACGTTAAAGTAGTAATATTGGGGCAAGACCCTTATTTTAATGAGGGACAAGCTCATGGATTATCTTTTTCAGTTCAAAAAGGGACTGCTTTACCACCAAGTTTGCAAAACATTTATAAAGAACTTTACAATGATTTAAATATTCCTATTAGTACAAGTGGAGATTTAACCTCATGGGGCAAGCAAGGTGTGTTACTTTTAAATTCAGTTCTTACTGTAAAAAAGGGCAATGCAGCTTCTCATAAAAATTTAGGATGGGAAATACTTACTGATTATATAATTAAGATTCTTAGTTTAAAAAAAGAACCAATAGTTTTTATACTTTGGGGCTCATTTGCAAGAAGCAAAAAGGGATTTATTACAAATCCAATACATTTCGTTATAGAAAGTACTCATCCTTCTCCATTTGCTGCATATAACGGATTTTTTGGAAGTAAGCCATTTTCTAAAACAAATGAATTTTTGAAAAAGAATAATATAAAAGAAATAGATTTTACTTTGTAAAATCCATTTTTAAATTATTTTCTAATAAATTTTCAGTATATAAATTTTTATATACTAATTTTTTTGATTTCGCAATCATACTAGTAGGGAAGGTTTTTATTAAATTGTTGTATATCGCAACATATTTGTTATAAAACTTTCTTCCTCCCGTTAAATATATATCTAAATCTTTAATATCAGAAACAAGTCCATCAAAACTTTTTGTTTTAGATAACTCCTTATAATCATTTTTTAATTCATTTACTTCAATAGAGGCATCCATTAATAAATCATCGAGTGCTATATTACTAAGTTTTTCACTTTTAATTTTTTTGACTTCTTCAAATATTTTACTTTCTATTTTTAATTCTCTTTCAATAATATTTATGATTCTTGTCATTAAATCGAGTTTAGTTTTTAAATTTTCGGATATTTTTTGTTCAGATATTTTAATTTTATCAAATAAAGAGGTTATTTTTTTGTTTTTAGATACCAAAAACAATAAGACAAGAAATAATAAAAAAATAATACCCGCTATAATCATAAAAACAATTAATTTTTTCTCCATAAGTCCATCCTTACAATAATAATATCACAGTATTAAAGATTTTTAAACTTAATAAATGATAATGCAACTATAATTCAACTTTAAATATTAAATTAAAATATTCTATTTATTTTCCCAAGTTCAAGTTTATGGACTGAACTATGTACAACATTGAATTGCTTTTTATCATAATTAATTTCAATATCATTTAGAACAAAATATATCATATTAATAAATCCTCTATGAGTTATCAACAAAGATTCATTATGCTTATCAGCATTTTCTAAAAATGTTTAACTCTGTTATATAAATCTATAAGAGATTCTCCATCTGGATATCTTTGGTTAATAAAAGGGTTAAGGAAAAAATCGGGATACATATTTCTTGCCAAATGTACTTTCATTTCATTTAACTTTCCTTTATTTAATTCTTTCAAGCTATCTAGAGTAAACATTGGTAATTTCAATGATCTATTTATAATTGCTAATCATTTACATATAACAAAAACAATAGACTGTTAAAAACAATATATTTATTAACTATTTTCTGATTATAGATATATTTTTTATTCTATCAGGATTTTCAGGCCATACTGAAATAAAAAAAGAAGAGTATAAAAACCCTTCAAAATCTATCAAAACAAACAAAAAGTTTTGTTTTATGTTGCTATACTATTTATATTAATAATCACCAAACCTTGTGATTACTAGAAAAATCAAAATTTGGTGGAGCTGACGAGTAATGAACTCGTGTCCAAAGTGCCATTCCATAAAATATCTACAAGTTTAGATAGTTTTATATCTCGATAATTAATATGGATTACTATCTTTCCATTAATTATCAAAGTTTAGTAAAGTTTCATTAATTATCCTAAACAAATAAAATAATATAGTTTGCTTTTATGAGTCCTGCATCTTACCTCGCAAACAAAGGTAAGAGAGAACCATTTCCTTAAGCTAAATTAGGCAAAAGAAAATGAATAATTATTTTGTTTTCCGTTTATTCGGATTTTGCATTTATAGTATGCCTACTACTTGCATTTTAAGGTTTAACAAATTGTCGAATCAATTCAGCCCCAAGTTCATGGAGATAATTATATCAAATTTTTTTGATTTTATCAACCATTTTAATATATTCTTATTATGTTAGTATATTCAAATTTTCAGAAAAACAATAAAATAAAGTGTATTAACAAAATTAATACATAAAGGAAGTGAAAAATGAAAAAATACTTGTATGAGTTATTAAAAGTAAAATCTATATTAAGTATTTTATTCAGCTTCACAACTTGTTTTTTAGCAATAAAGGGTATGATAAAAATGGAAACTTTTATGTCACTAACCATGGCTATCATAACTTATTATTTTACTAGGCGTTGTAAAGATAACGGAGATCAAGACAGTGAAAGCGATATAGATGAATAAAATCCTCCTAACTAATAAAAATCTTTTATTTTTCCCCCCCAAAAAAACTATTATTTTAAAAGTTAGATTATTAACTTTTTAATAGACTTAAAGAGACTTTGTGTCTCTTTTAAATTATCAAAAAACACAATTTAATATTTATAACTCGTTTCTTGCGACTCCCTCTAACATTTTTGAAACAGCAACGTATATACTAGAAATTTTATACCAGGTTGGAAAATCAACAATTCCTGTAACGGGAAGTCCAAAAACTTTTTGGAATTTTTCAATACTTTCTTTAGTACTCGTTTGATATCTTCCATCTGCAGGAATGATTTTAGGAATTCCAGGGTAACTACCATTTATTGTATTAATCATTATCTGTATTTTTTGAACAGCTTCGCCACATGAACCTACTGATAAATTGTATCCCGGGAATGATGTAGGAAGACCTTCTATTTTATCGGCTGATTTTAAATTCAACCCCTCATCATAATAATATCTTAATATTTGAAGTGCTGTATAGCCTTTATCAGCTAAAGCTTTTGAACCCCATTGATTAAGCCATCCCGGATTATTAACATTTATTCCATCATTATATTGAGCTAGAAAAGGATAATTTTTGCCTGGAAGCTCAATATGATAATTAAAAATCTGATCAACTGCATCAGATATAGTTTTAAATATGGTTCTATCATGAACATATAACTGATCATATTTTGGAGAAGAAGTGATTGTAAAATTATATCCTTGTGATTTATAACGTTCTGTAAAAATTCTATTCATAGTAAAAGAAATTATAGCATATATGTTGGCTTTAATAGCTTCTATCGGCCAGGTACTATAAATTTCACTGGATGCAACATTTTTAATATAATCAATAAAGGGAACATAATAATTAGATACATTGGTATCACTTGGTGCGCCATCATGTACAATTACATATTCAGGAATTAATACTTTGGGCAATACCCTAAAATCATTTATTAAATACTGAGGTCTTTCTTTACTTTCCTCTGTGCTTTCCCATAAAGCATGAGGGGGTAAATTTATTACATCTCTAAGTATTCTTGATTTAGTCAGATAAACATTTTGTAAAGAAGTTTCACCCGGAAAAACTTGAACTCCATTTATAATAGTAGCCTCAAATCCCGCCATTTTCGCTTCTACCTGATATATTGAATATGGTCTGACTTTTGTCTGAGGTGTTAGAGAATAAACTTTGAGTGGAGCATCAAGTTCAATAACTGGAGTTTTGCCAGTATTATCTGTTGTGAAGCTCTCTTCATAGTTTTCTCCTTTAACTATTACTGTAGCGCCATTAACTGGATTTCCCATATTATTTTCATACACTGTTACAATTAAAAAACCTTTATCCATTTTTTATACCTCTATCACAATATATTCATTTATAGTGAAAATGTCACAAATTGGAAACATTAAAATATAATGAATATATAAGAGGTATACTATGAATAGTTATTACAATTGGGATAATGAGTTTGAAAGTTCGAATTATATGTTTTTGTTAAATAGGCAAACTACCAGCACTGATGCATTATCAAAAACTCCAGTATTAAATAGACCGACATTAAGATCGGGAAATAAAGGAGAATATGTAGATTTATTACAAGCCCAGTTAAAACAACTGATGTTTTATAATGGCGATATTAATGGTAATTTCGATAGTAATACTTTATCAAGCGTAAAAGCTTTTCAGACTAATAATAAACTTGCAGTTGATGGCGTAGTAGGTAAGGATACTTGGAGTGCATTAATTTATTTATATTCTCCTCTTGCTATATGCGGAGGAAATTTCCATGTTGTTAAAGCGGGAGATACATTATGGAGCATATCAAGAAAATACAATACAACAGTAGAAGAATTAAAAAGATTGAATAATCTTACAAGCGATGTGCTTAGTATAGGTCAAAAATTAATTCTGCCTGGATCTGAAGAAGTGATTCCTCCAATAGAAAATGATACTACTTTATACATAGTTCAAAAAGGAGATACATTGTGGGGTATAGCAAAAAAATTCAATACAACTGTTGCGGGCATAAAAAGTTATAATAATTTAACAAGTGACACACTTAGTATCGGGCAGCAGCTGCTAATCCCTAAAGTAGAAAGTACATTTAACTATACAGTACAAAAAGGAGACACCCTCTGGGCTATTGCAAATAGGTTTAATACAACAGTTGATTCAATAAAAGCTTTAAACAATCTTACCAGCAATCTGTTAAGTATCGGTCAAGTATTAAAAATACAAAGTAATTAAAAATATTCAAAGAGCTATATGCTCTTTTTTGTTGACATTATAACTTTGTAAGCATATAAGATGGTAAACAATATGTGGAAATAAGTCTTAATAGCAGGGGATATACCTCAGTTATAGTTCAAAAAAATATTCCTGTAATTTTCAATATAAAAGTTGAAAATGTTGAAAATTATGCATGTACCAATATTGTAAACATACCTAGCTTAAATATAACAAAAGAGTTACAAAATGGAGATAATATTATAGAATTTACGCCCACAAAAGAAGGAAATATTACATATTCTTGTTGGATGGGAATGGTAAGAAGCACAATAAAAATTGTTAATGATTTAAAAGAACTGAATTAATGTACAAATATAATTTTACTTCAAAGAGCCTTTTACTATATATTTTTGGTATGAATTTATTAGAAACTATGTTATAATATTAAGTAAATTTAAAACAGGAGATATATTATGTTTAAAGAATATTATTCAATTAATGAAGTTTTTATTTCAAAATATGGTATTTATAAAGATGGTAGATTTGAATTTATATGGCCATATACGTACCATATTATAATAAAATCAGGCAATAGATACAAATCTGT